>JAVFAP010000008.1:0-18263 GCA_034002445.1 bacterium
TTCCAAAGAAATTGCGGTCTGTTTGAATTATCGAAAAAATCATTTCCAAGGTCAATCCGGATACCCTGTAAAAGTCCCGACAATGTATCATGCAATGATTCCATTTTCTCACACGATATTGGCACAGAGGGTCTCCTTCTTACAACTCTCCTTGGTTCACCCTTGACAGCCATTTTCCTCTTATAGGAGAATTTGAGGTCAATACTTTAGACTGATCGAAAGTGAGTTGATGATGATTTTGCGTCCCTGTTTAGTTTCTTTCCTTGTCCTTGGCTGTTTTTGCACAGCGATGGCGGAGCCGTCTCCCGATTCCCCCTATCACTTTAGTAAAACCGATCCAGTCCAAGTCGGTATTAGTGCAGAACGGCTGGAGCAGTTGAACCACTCGGTGCAGGGCTTTGTCGACCGGGGTGAAATCGCCGGCGCGGTCACCTTGATCGCCCGTCGCGGCCAGATTGCCCACTGCAAGGCTTATGGCTGGCGCGATGTGGAAACAAAGTCCCCCATGCAAACCGATTGCATTTTCCGCATGTTCTCCATGACCAAGCCCGTCACCTGTGCCGCCTTGATGATTCTGGTAGAAGAAGGCAAAGTGCTCTTGACCGATCCCGTCGCGAAATACCTGCCCGAATTTGCGGAGATGAAGGTGTTGATCGAGGAAATCGATGGCGAAATCACCACGGTACCAGCAGAACGCCCCATCACCCTGCAGCAGTTAGCCATGCACACCTCCGGGATCGGCTATGGCATTCCCAGCGAGCTCAGCCCCACCCTGGCCAAGCAAGCCGCGGAAGCCGACTTCTTCAATCCCAACAATCCCTTGGAAAAAGCCATCAAGAGCATCGCGTCCTTCCCCCTGCTCCATCAGCCCGGCTCTACCTGGGAATACGGCGCTTCCATCGATGTGCTGGCAAGAGTGATTGAAGTCGTGGCCGAGCAGCCCTATGGCGATTTTCTGAAGGAGCGTCTCTTTGGGCCACTGCAGATGGTGGATACAGGGTTCATGACTCCCGAGGCCGACTGGGATCGTGTCGCGAGTCTGTATACCAACAATGGGGGATTGAAACGCAACCTGGATTACGAGGATTACTACAAAATAGGAATTCATCATGGCGGTGGCAGTGGCTTGCTCTCGACCGCGATGGATTACGCCCGCTTCGCCCAAATGCTGGCGCATGGCGGCACCCTGGATGGTGTCCGCATTCTTTCGCCGCAATCCGTCCAGCGCATGGCCACCAACCTCATCCGCGAAGAGGAGAACAACACACCCTGGTTCAATGACAAGGCCTATGGGTTTGGCCTCGGCGTCCGCGTGGTGAAAGATCCAGCGTATCTCGACACCCTGGCCTCTGTCGGCACTTGGGGCTGGAACGGCTTTGCGACAACAGAGTTTTTCATCGATCCTGAAGAAGAACTCGTCTCCGTGTTTCTCACCCAATATATTCCGACCAACGCAAAACCCTGGTGGCAGATTTACACCAACATGGTCTATCAATCGATCCAGGGCAGATAGTCGAGTCCGTTCTCTCTGAATAAAAAAAACGGCCGCGCATCCGATGCTTTGCGCGGCCGTAACCAAAGCAGCAATAAGAGAATTCGCATCCTTGGTCTGGATTTCGCGAAATTTTCCTGTTTTACGAAACTGAAGATGTCTCCCTATGAATGGGCCGGTACCTAGATCACTGCGGCGGGATAAAGTTCCACTTCTTGATCAAACCATATGATCCCGCGGAAATCAGTTTGAGCACGGCGGTATCGTTCTCCACCGTTTGCAACACATCCACACAGGCATCTGGTCCTTCCCCAGCAAGCCACCACCAATAGAGAAAATGCTGCGTATCATAGATCGAGAGCCAATCACTGGCAGACATAACGACATATTGCCCGTCCGGTGAAAATTTGGCATAATAACAAAAGGTTGGGAACGAGACCTCTGTCATGGTATCTTGAATAAAGTCCCAAATACCTTGCAGCCCAATAAGCAATCGGTCATTATTGGTTGGGTCAAAATCAATCGAAATACGCGCCACCTCATACTTGAAATCTCGTGCAGCGATTTGAGTATAACCACCCGCTTGATTTTCATATACATGGATAAACCCATATTGCGAAAAGTTTCTGGTTGTAAAATACACAACGGCAATTCGGTCGCCTGATTGCTCGATCGCAAAAACCTGGGGCACCACATCACTCGGTGGAGGCCCAAGAAAAAGCGCAGGGGCTCCCCAACCACCTGTTTCATTTTTTGTGATCTGATACATATAACCATCCACGGTCCCTGCCAAGAAATGTCCATCACCCGTAGGTGTAAGCGCGGTGAAGGTTTTACCTGCAACAACCAAGGGGGAATGCTCAGACAAGGATTGGAAAACACCCAATTCATCTTCCACAATGGAGTAGATTTCGATTGCGGAACCGGTGCTAACCGCAGATTCGGACTTTGGTTTCCCAAATTTTCTTCTTCAAAATAACAAATCAAGATATATCCACCCGCTCCAGGGGAAAACCGAATTTTCGCGGAGAGGGTATTCGATCCTGTTAATAGCGTTTCAAAAACGGTATGCCCCCCCGTGGGCTTGGTGTGGACGGTGTACTGATTCTTCTCTGGATTGTATATCACGTCGTTTTTTTCACTGTTCACTTCGATAACCTTTGTGGCACTATCCGTCTCTGGATGATAAACGGTATGAGACACATTCTCGAAGATGCCAATCCCTTCTGGCTCGGTCACTGAAGCAATTTCTTGCCCCCCTGCGGATAAAGCCACGCACACCCACAAACCAACCAGCCAACCATACCACCCCATCCTCATCCTCCCCAAAATCGAAATTAGCGCTACCCTTCCACAATTCAATACCACACATCTCCCCATTCGACAAGGCAATATTGCAGAATGGCATATTTCTGATGGGGTGAAAGAAATTACTGTCCCACTTATAATTCTTTCCACAGCTACATAATTTATTCACAATTCGCCAAAAATACTTATAAAAAAGCGCACTCTATCAGAGTGCGCTTTGGGTTGGCTGGTATGGTTGGCGTTGGTTTTTATTTTCCGCTAAACACACTGCCGTTCTTCATCATAATGTCGCCGTCGCTCGTCAAGCCGTTGGAAGCGTCATAGGGAACCCAGCGGCGTACCGCGCCATCGGTGGCGCTGTAATTCTTCTGCGCGGCCGGCCCGAAGGCAAACATCATGTAGTCGCCCTTCTTCAAATCCTGGACGGCGTTGGCACCCCCCGTAAATCCGCCACACCCACACCCGGTATCCTGCAAATCCCAGTCCACATACAGGTAGGTGTTGTTCCCCCAGATTCCATAACGCTCCGAATGCCCGCCCGATACATTCTCAGACGATTTCGGTGCAAACGGATCGGTCGGGATCGAGGACAGATAGGCAACCGGCGAGGTTAACGGCATCAAGACATGAATCTGGCGGCGGTTCGCTTCGCCGACATTGCCAACATTTGCAAAGATTTTGGCCATCCGTTCCTTGCCCCAATCGGTATCATCATCCCAAAAATCAACCAGCATCACGCCCTTGTCGATCTTCAACTGCTCGACAGCGGAAACCGTGGATTTCATATCGGCATACGAGCGAGCGACCTTGGCACGGATTTGGGCGTTCATAAAGTTTGGCACCGCGATGGCCGCCAGGATCCCGATGATCGCGACCACAATCAATAGTTCGATCAGCGTAAAAGCGTTTTTTGACATGTTTTCCTCCCCTTGGGATACAAATTCCATAGATGAGTAAAATAAACCAACAACCGGTTTATCGCTTCAACTCTCATTATACCTGAACTCGAAACCAAAGATCAATCCATGCCTTCCACTTTTTTTTCGCCGAAACGCAACATCCCACTGCCCCCCTATCCCAACGAGCCATAAAAAAAGCGCACCCTCCACGGATGCGCTTTTCACATGGGATCAAGAATTGGATTTACTTCCCCGAGAAGACACTCCCATTTTTCATCATAATGTCCCCTTCGCTGCTCAGACCGTTGGACGAGTCATAGGGCACCCAGCGGCGCACCCCGCCATCCGCGGCACTGTAGCTTCGAGCGGCAGCCGGCCCAAAGGCGAACATCATGTAATCACCTTTGCGTAAATCTTGCACTGCGTTCGCTCCACCGGTAAAGCCGCCACACCCGCAGGCCGAATCCTGCAAGTCCCAGTCTACGTACAGATAGGCGTTGTTTCCGGCAATCCCATACCGCTCGGAGTTCCCACCGGAAACATCTTCCGAGGTTCGGGGCGCGAAGGGATCCGTGGGAATCGAGGATAGATAGGACACGGGAGAGGTCAGCGGCATCAGCACATGGATCTGCCGACGCGCGGATTCGCCAACATTGCCAACATTGGCAAATGTTTTGGCAAGCCGCTCTTTTCCCCAATCGGTATCATCATCCCAAAAATCGACCAGCATGACGCCTTTATCGATCTTCAACTGCTCGACCGCCGAGACCGTGGATTTCATATCCGCATACGAGCGGGCCACTTTTGCCCGAATCTGGGCATTCATGAAGTTCGGCACCGCAATCGCGGCCAGAATCCCAATAATCGCGACAACGATCAAGAGTTCGATAAGCGTAAAACCTTTGTTTTGCATTGCATTACCTCACACAAGAGAATCTAAATACCTTATCTACATTGTGTTAGGAGAGACAAAACCTCCCCAAGAACAGAAGCATGCCTTCCCCTTACGCATGTCTAAACAAAACTTACACAGAATAAGCTAAATATCAATCAGGAAGGCAAAGGATACTGCAAAATATTGTAAAACAATTTATTCGATAGACCAGACAATACAATAAATAATTACAATCCACCCAATCATTCCATGCCCACCACATGGCTGGAATAGGGGGTAACGATGTTATAGGTCCGGCTGATCATCTGAATTTCATTCATATACTCGGGTTTTTCCCCTTCTTCCACCATTTTTCCAATCACATGGTACGCCTTGTAATACGCCCAGTTCCGGGCGATTTCATAGGTCCCAGAATCAAACTCAGGCACCGGTAGTTCGATGATCATCTCTTTTCGTTCGTCGAACGCCTCACCCACCAGCCGCAGCACAATCTTTTCTTCCCCCTTCAACCGACCCCAGATATTCAGCCGGCCTTTTAAGTACAGGTCCGGCAACACTTTGGGATACACTTCCGCCTTGTCGATATTGGTAAAATCCGCATGGATGCGCAGCAAGACAGGATCTTCGATATACCCATACACCGATTGGATCACCGAAGGCAGTTCCACCCGGTCTTTCTCGAACGCCACCAGTCCCCGGTTACGAAACGCCAACATATCCAGGAGGTAGCGGTTGAGATCTTCCCCCGTCCCCACGCTGTAGATCGAGGTACTCGGCCCCAGAAAACGGGACAGATTGTTGATGATGTTGCGGCTGTTCACCACCCCGACTGTCGGTCGGCCATCACTAAACAACAACAGAATCAGAGGCCGCGCCCGTTCGGTACCAAGCTGCACCAAGGGCTGCAACGAGGTATAGATATCGGTCTTCCCTGACGCTTCCAGTTGGTCGATAAATTTATCCGCTAGTTTCAGCGAGTCATCCGAAACCGGAGCGAGGGTTTGGGTGAATTTTCGGACATTTTGCTTGAACCCGATCACATTGAAACGGTCTTCTGGCCGCAAGCGCTGTAAGAGCAGTTTGATTTGTTCCTTGAGCACGACCATGCGGCGGCGCCCCATGCTGGCCGAAACATCCAGGGCAAACAGCACATCCTTGGGCAAAATCTGCAACCGCCGCTGATCCATCGCCTTGGGCCGGATTTCCACCCGGAAATACCCTTCTCCCCCCACATGGTGATAGGTAAAGAGCTGCACATCCAGCAGATCATCCAGCCGGACAAATCGTTCCTTGATTTCTTCCTTGGCCTTTTCTTCTTCTTTCAGCGAAGCCGGCCCTGGCGAAGCGCGCATTAAATCGGGCGAAGGCAAAATCTCGGTCAGGGGCGGTAATTCCAAGGGTGGCTCTTCGATCTCCATGTCCGGGACCTTGGGGGCCAAGTCCTCCATCTGCAGCAGCGTGGCGATCGACCGGCTGACCACAGGGTCCTCACGCGGCGCGTCCTTGGGCAAATCCGCCATAATCCGCGTCTTGATCGTACTGCCTCGCCCCGTCAACGGAATCCGCTGGGTGGAGACCACATCCTGCACCGCGTCCTTCCCCGTCGCATCTTGAAAATCCTGGATGGCTTCTTTTCCCAGTTCGGATGTGATCAGATCTTTCGCGGTTTGATCTTGGACAAATAGACTCTCCTGATCTTCAGCCCCCCATTCCGGCATTGACACAGGAGCCAAATCGGGGGTCAACGCCGCGATTTCCTGCCCGACCGGAGCCTGCTCGGCTAACGCCAGTTTTTCCATCTCCCGCTGCAAGGCGATCTCGCGTTCCTGCCGCAGCTGCGTCGAGGTGGGGCGGGACATAAAATTGCGCGATTGCAAATCTTGAATCCGCACCTTGAACAGTTTTTCCACCTTCATTTCAACCATGGAGGTATCAGCCACTTCCCAGTAGAAGGACGAATACACAAAAACCAGATGGACCGCAACCGAAAACACGATCGCCAGCAAAAAAAAGATATCCCACCCCCGCCGCGAGGGCCGGGGATAAGCCAGGGGAGAATAGCCTGGGTTTTCCCTATTCATCTTCAAAAGACTCCATGTGGTTTACCAGAACACTCATTCGCCACTCACTACGGGGGACCGCGAAATCACTCCCTGGGGTTGTCACTGGCTTCCGCTCTACTTTTCGGAAAAATCGGCCTTGGCTTTTTCCACCCAGGGAGAATCCGGGTATTTCGCCACCAGTTCCGTGAACAGCAGATCGGCTTCGCTCGTTTCTCTCAGTGCCTGATGGCACCGCACGCTGCGGTAGAGCGCCTCGGGCGTCAATTTAGGATGATCGAAGATAATCGCGACCCGCAGGTATGATTCCAGCGCTTTGGCGGTTTCGTTCAATGCTTCAAAAAGGCGGCCTCGGTCCATGTACAGCGTGGCTTCAAAGTTGGGATCCGGGTTTCCCAGGTCTTGCAGTTCCAACAAACTTTTCTCAAAAAACTCACTGGCTTTGTCGTTGAAGCCCTGCCCCCGGTAGGCATGCGCCAGACTCCAATGGATCTCCGCTTTAAAATCGCTTTTGGGTAGTTCCTTCAAAAACAGTTCCGCGTTCTTCTGCGCGGCGTCCCAATGCTCCAGCGCCACCAACTGATTCCCCTTGGCGATCAGCGCTCGCTCCCGAATTTCTGTCTGCGGGAACAAAGCCAGAATCCGGTCCGCGATCTTCAAGGCTTCCGCGTGCTGATCGCGCTCATCCGCGTAAAACACCAGCCAGAAGATGATATCCGCGGGCAGTTTGGCTCCGGTTTCCGTCTCCAGGATCGCGTGAAATTCCTTGTAAGCCGCGTCAAAATTCTTGTCCTGATAGTCGCAGATCGCCTTGCGCAACAGCACCTCATCCATGTTTTGGTAGGAAGGGTATTTCTCAATCAGGCGGGCATAGATTTCCCCCGCTTCCTGCCGCTTGCCTTGCTGCTCCTGAATATAGGCGGTCCAGTACAGCGCATCCGGTTTTTTGGTCTCATTGTTTTCATAGGCCAAGATCCGCGCCAAGGTTTGCAGGGCTTCGGGGAATTGTTTGTTCTGATACTGCGCCAGCGCCTTGCGGTACAACAGATCCTGCCGCGAGGGCGAATCGGGGAAATCCGTCAGCAGCAGATCGACCGCCGCCATCGCGGGTTCGAACGCCTCGGCCGCGAAATAGGCGTTACACGCCCATTGCAGGGCTTCCGCCGCGCGGGGGCTTTCCTTGTAAGTCTTGTAGTATTCTAAAAACGCGTCCCCGGCTGGTTGAAACTGCTTCTGCCGGTAGGAGAGATCGGCTTTGAGATACAGGGCTTCCTCGGCATACTCGCCGTTTTTGTCCAAATCCAGCACCCGCCCCATCTCATCCAGCGCCGCCAAATAATTCTCCATCCGGGCATACGCCTGGCCGAGCAGAAAATGCACATTGCTGCTCATCGCCGGGGTTAGGGTCTGCTGCAAAAAGGTATTGCATGAATCCACTGTCCGCTCATATTGTTGGGAAAGATAGTACGACCAACACAGTTGGTACCATGCCCGGTCCCGGTATTCGCCTGCCTTGGGATCGGCAATCACTTCACGGAAATACAGAGTGGCGTCCTCGTAATCCTTTTGCTGATACGAGCAGGTTCCTTGCAAAAACAGAATGCCCGCCACCAGTTCCGGCGGCAGTGTCTGCTTCTGCAACCCCTCCGCCAATTCCAACGCCCGGGCATAATTCTTCTGGCGGTATTCCGCCCAGGCCGCGCCATAAGTTGCCTTGGCAACCAGATCTTCTCCCGTGGCGTCTTTCACAAAGGCCTGGTACGCCTGCGAGGCTTCATCAAACCGGTCCAGTTTGTAAAACAACTGCGCCACTTGAAGTTGCGCATCCTGGGGAAGGTTGGTGTTGGGGGGCAAGGTATAGTCGGCGGCGTTTTGCCACAGATCATTATACAGGGCGATGGCGGCATCGTTTTCCCCCTTCTGACCCAGAAGCCCCGCCAGCAAAAAGGTAGAGTAGGCGGCATAATCCCCCTTCTTCTTGGTGTCCCGAATTTGCCGGTAACGCTGAATCGCCTCATCCACTTGACCCAGGGTATCATGGCAACGGGCGGCATAGAAAAGCCCCGCTTCCAGCAGCACGGAATCCTTCGTTTGCTTGATCAGCTGCCCCAGCGAAACCAGCCCCCCCTTGGCGTCCCCTGTTTTATACGCCACCTCGCCATGCCGCAACAGCGCCTCTTCGACCTTCTCCCCCTTGGGATAGGTTTTAATGAGCTCTTCAAACGCACTCTTGGCTTCCAGCAGGTAAATGTTGGCCTGCGTGGCGTCGCTCTTTTCCATCGTCAGCGCCTGCTGATAGAACGACTCCCCTTGCCGAAACATGGCCATGTTGCGGTACTTGCTTTTGGGATAATTCTTGACAAACTCGCGGTACAGTTTGGCCGCGCTGGAATACATCCCGCGCTGATACAGCCCATCGGCGAAATTGATCTCACGCTGCTCCGCCACCGAGGCTTCCGCCTGCCCCCACACTGGGGCAGGTAACATCATCACCATCCCCGCGAGGCAAACCCCACCCACAAGCAGGCCCACATACCAGACTTGATTCAATCGAACAAATGGATTCATGAGAAGACTCTTTCAGTTGGGTGTCTCCGCCGCCTCTCCCTCGGGAGGCAAAGCGGCAAAGGAGACGTTCCATACCTTACATTTAGCGCACAGATCCAGCACCTTGATCGTATTTTCAAACGCGGTCAGACGGTCTCCCCGGATAATAATGGATTGATCCGGGTATTGCCGAGCGATCCGGGTCAACAGCAGCTGCAACTGATCCAGGCTGATGGTCTTTTGGTTGACAACGATGGAGCCATCCATCTTGATGTTGATCACCAGTTCTCCCAGCGTGCGCTTGGGTGTTTCTGACATCTCCGCGGTGGGGACCGTTATCGACAGTTCGTTCTCCAGCCGGGCAAACACCGATGTGGTGATGAAGAAGATCAAGAGCAAAAAGATGATATCGATCATCGGCGCCATGGGGATGGTCGGTTCGTCATCCTGATACCGTTGCAAAAAGTTCATCCTGCCATTCCTCGTTTCTTATTTCCCCAAACGGGAAAGGTGATCGGCCACTTCGACGACGATTTCTTCCACCCGGCTGATCAGCGATTGCAGGCGCCCGCGGAAATAGTAAAAAAAGCCCATGCACGGAATCGCCACAATCAGCCCGGCGGCAGTTGTAACCAAGGCCTGGGCAACCGCGCTGGCCAGAACCACCGGCTTCGCGGCACTGATATCCAAGGCAATGAAGTTAAACGCCCGGATCATCCCCAGCACTGTCCCCAGCAGCCCCAGCATGGGCGCGACCTGGGCGATATCGGATAAATACCGCACCCGGCGCATCAAATTCTCGGCCTCACGCCGTCCTGCCGCTTCCATCGCGGCGCTCACCCCACTAGGATCCGAAGCCCCTTGCGCCAATCCCACCTGCACCACCTTGGAAAACATCCCATGCGATCGGCGACAGACGCGGATGACATCATCATACCGCCCTTCCCGGATATAATGACGCACTTGGGTGGCGATATCCGCCGGCACAATCCGCCGCTCGGTCAGGATAATGGCATAATACAAAACCAGCGCCAACGCCAAGACCGATAAACCAGCCAGAACAATCATAACCCATCCCCCCGCATACAGCAGATCATACAGCGTCATCCCTTGCTCTTCCGCACCGGTGGTGCCGAGATCAACCGTCGCGGTCGCGTCCTCTATCAAAGTTTCTTCCGTCGCCTGGGTCCATCCCGGGACCCCCGCACTAAGCCCCATGCAAAAAATCAACACAACCAGAACATATGATAAACCATTGATTTTAAAGAATTTCATTAAGCCGTCCCTTTCCGTGGCCATGGCCCAAAGCATTTCGATCGGTTGCTGAAAGGAGTTCTTATTCAAAACGGTACATATTCTTATACGTAACGAACTGTCCCTTGGCTGCTTCTCTATCCCCAACCTCTTTTCCGCCTAACCGACCGGCCTTATTTTACATGAGAAATGCGGGAGAGGGAATTAGCTTGGCTCTCCTTCGGCCCCAGGAACTCGATATCCTCTTCACCCATCTCCGGTTTCGATTGCGGTCTCTGTGTTGATTGCCCCCGCGTTTTTTTCTATGATAAAGCAAGATCGGCACCATCGCCGCTTCCAGGCATGGCGGTTCCTCCGGCCGTGAGGTATCCTATCTTTTTCTCCACGCAGTGGGAATGAATCAAGAAGAAACACGGATTTCCCACTCAATTCCAGGCTGGGAACCAAAACAGAGAAATAACGGTTTCATCAAAACCATGGCAAAGGCACCCGCTCCATTATCCATCGAACGCAGTCTGCCCCACAATCTGGACGCCGAAAAGTGCGTCCTCGGCGCGATGATCCGGGATACCGAAGCGGTTCTCAAAGCCAATGAAGTGCTCGGCGAAGGCGGCTTTTATCAACCCAGCCATCAAAAAATCTACGACGCCATCCTGGAACTGACCACAAGCAACATCGCGGTCGATTTCATCACCCTGTCCGATCTGCTCAAACAAAAAGGAGAGTTAGAAACCATCGGCGGATCATACTACCTCGCCGAACTGGCGCAAAGCGTCATAACCTCCGCCAATGTCGAGTACCACGCCCAGATCGTCAAGGACCAATACCAGCGGCGCCAACTCATCCGGGGATGTGGAAAAGTCATCGAGGACGCCTACAGTGGCGCCGATACCACTCGCGAACTGCTTGCCAGCGCCGAGGATATGATCTTCCAACTCTCCCAGGAACGCACTAGCCGCTCCTTCGCCCCCGTCGGCAAATTCCTGGATACCGCCATCGAAAAAGTGCAGGTCGCGCACACCCAGCAAGGTTCCCTGACGGGACTGGGGACTGGGTTCCGCGATTTCGATACCATGACCAGCGGCCTGCAAAACTCGGACCTCATCATCCTCGCCGCTCGTCCCTCGGTGGGGAAAACCAGCCTGGTCCTCAATATTGCCGAGTATGCCGCCATGATGGGGCACGCCGTGGGGGTCTTTTCCCTGGAAATGAGCAGCGAGCAGATTGCCGAGCGCATTCTCTGCTCCCAAGCCAAGGTCAATCTCAAAAACTTGCGCTCGGGTTTCTTCACCAAGCGGGAAGCGGCCCAAATCCTGCAAACCGCCCACCGCATCCATGATATTCCCCTATACGTGGATGACACCCCCAACCTGACCCCCATCGAAGTCTTCAGCCGCTCCCGGCGGCTCAAGATGGAGCAGCCCAATCTCAGCCTGATCATCATCGACTACCTGCAACTCATGTCCGGCGGTAAAAAGACCGATAGCCGCCAGCAAGAAGTCGCCGGCATCTCTCGGGCCCTGAAAATTCTGGCCCGTGATCTCAATATCCCCGTAATCGCCTGCTCCCAGCTCTCCCGCGCGGTCGAAAAGCGCGATGACCACACCCCACGGCTCTCGGACCTGCGTGAATCCGGCGCGATCGAGCAGGACGCCGACCTGGTCGTCTTCCTCCACCGTGAACCGATGAAAGGCGAGTTTCAGGGTGAAGACACCGACGACCTGGAAGCGGGGCGCCAGATTAACTACTCCTACAAACTGATCATCGGCAAGCACCGCAACGGGCCGGTCGGCGAGGTCGATATTTTCTTCGCCCGCCAGTACACCCGCTTCTACGACGCCGCACCCCAGGAATCGGACGAAGAAGTTCCATTCTGACCGGCTCAGACACGCTCTTTGGGAAGGATTATTTTTTTCTGCGCGCGAGGATGATACTGGTCCAGCATCTCCCGCATCCGGCGCTGATCCACGTGGGTATAGATTTCCGTGGTCGCGATGCTGGAATGGCCAAGGAGTTCTTGCAGAATCCGCAGATCCACGCCATTCTCCAAGAGGTGGGTGGCAAAGGTGTGGCGTAGGGTATGAGGCGTCAGTTCCACCAGGATCCCCGCCATAACCCCGTATTTTCGTAATATTTTCCAAAATCCCATGCGGCTCAGTTTCCCTCCCCGGCGGTTGACAAACAGGGTATCCGCGGATTTTTTCTGGCAGAATCGGGGCCGGGCATGCTCCATGTAAAAGCGGACTTTTTCCGCCGCGACTTCATGGAACGGCACCAGCCGCTCTTTCTTTCCCTTCCCCAGCGTCCGCAGAAAGAGGAATTGAAAATTCAGATCTCCCGGCCGCAAATTCAGCAGTTCCGAAACCCGCAGACCGGTTGCGTAAAGCAGTTCCATCATCGCCTGATCCCGCAGGCGCACAGGTTCATTCTCCTCCTGCGCGACCGCGTCCAGCAAGCGCTCCACTTCATCCCGGTTCAAGGCCCCTTTGAACCGCTTCGGCGGCAGCGCGGTTTGCAGCAAGCGGGTTGGATCTTCCTGGATATAATCCTCGGCGATCAAATAACGGTAGAGACCGCGCAGCGCGGAGGTTTTTCGCGCCAGAGAGGTCGGCCGCAGCCCCTCCTGGCGCAAATGATCCAAAAAACGCAAGAGCGTCTCCGCCCCCACCCCCGTGGGAAAGGCAACGCCCGCCTCTTCCAGCCAGTTCAGATGCTGCTCCAGATCCCGCCGATAGGCATCCAGAGTCGCCGTGCTCACCCCCCGTTCGATCGCCAAATGATCCAAAAACTCGCGCACGTAGGGATGCAGCACTCCCTTGGTCTTATCGTTCATCCAACCCCCTTCACTCGTGAAACCCCTTCCCACGAATTACTTGCAACATTCCCCTGTCGGTCTTCGCAAAAACGGATTGGTTCGCTTCTCCTCGCCCATCGTTGTTTTCAGGCCATGACCAGGATACACCACCACCTCATCCGCCAGCGTCTCCAACCGGTTCTGTATACTGGCCATCAAAGTGACAAAATCTCCCCCTGGCAGATCCGTCCGCCCCACACTGCCCTGGAACAACGTGTCCCCGGCAATCAACGTGTTCTCGAAAAATAAGCAAATCCCACCTGGCGAATGCCCTGGCGTATGCATGACGACAATCTCTGTATCCCCCACCTGGAACGTGTCCCCTTCCTCCAGCAACCGATCCGCCGGCGGAGACAGGGTCTCTTCCGCGATCATGGCCGACAAGTTGGCCTCCGCATCCACCAGCATGGGCGCGTCCGCGGCATGGATCGCAATCGGGATCTCAAACGCCTTTTTCACCTCCCGGTTCGCCCCAATATGGTCAACATGCCCATGGGTATTGACGATCCCAAGGGGCTGAAGCCCATGCTTTTGAATAGCTGCGATAATCTTGGCGCCTTCATCGCCGGGATCCACAATCAACCCCTCCTTGGTCTCCGGTGAGTAAAGCACATAGCAATTGGCCTCCAGCGGGCTGACGGGAATCGTAAGGATCTGAAGCATGAAGGGGTTCCTTTCTCGGCAAGGCGATCAAATTAAAAAAAGCCGCATCCTTAAATTGAATGCGGCTTTTGATTTTTTTCAATGGCAGGGCGGCTTATTGCGTGCGGAACGACGTAATTTCACCCGGGCTGAACACCCCATTGGTGGCGTCATACTCCACCACCCCATACTTGTTCCACTTGTTGGACCCCCGGATATTGCCCTCATCCCGGTAATCCATCTGATCCGGCCCGATACTGCGCAGAATCCACGCGGTATCGTCATTTTTCATATTCAGCGACGAAAGGTTATATTGCGCCATCAACCGGGCATAAGGTTTCACCACCTGGTTGGGCGCATGATACATGGAATCATAAAAAAGGTACGATTCGGCATAATAGCCCCCGTACGCCTTCAAGCCCAGCTTGAACCGATCGACTGGTTCCCGCTCGATCATGTTGGTCTTCACCAGCCGACTTAACGAATTCGGCCCCAACGGTGACGAGGTCTCAGGAAACTTGCCATAATCGATCTTATACTTGTACAAACTGTTCGTGGTGTCACGCATGGTCACTTTGACATCGACAACCTCCGCGCGCACCTTCATCTCTAGGTAGCGAGGGACAGACATAGCTACCAAAATCGAAATTATTCCAGCAACTAATAGCAGTTCAACTGCCGAAAAGCCAAACTTCATGGGCTTTTCTCTACCTCCCCCAAGGTACAGTCTTTGGTCTGTCTAGGTTAAGCTTACCGGGAATGAAGAAATGTTTCAAGAGAAAATATTGATTCGAGCCAATTTTTTTTCGAATCTATTTTCCATTTCCCCCAGTCCCCTTCCCCCTGAAACGCATCGACAGGGTAAGAAATAATACCAGAGAATCGCATCAAAATAAAGGACTCAAGGAAACACAGCCCCAAAATGCCCATAACTCCCTGGATTTTAATACTTTTCTATTCCTGATACCCAAAGTCCCGCAAGTGTCCCTCTTTTTTCCGCCATCCTTTACTCACCTTTACCCATAACTCCAGAAAGACCTTTGTGCCCAAGAGTTCTTCAAGCGCCAGCCGCGCCTCGGTCCCAATGGATCGGATCATCGATCCGCTTTTCCCCAGGATGATTCCTTTTTGCGAATCGCGCTCCACATGCAGCGTTGCCTGGATCTTGGTCAGATTCGGCCCCTCCTGCATCGTCTCGATCCGCACCGCCAGCGAATAGGGCAATTCTTCCTTCAACTGCAAGAACGCTTTCTCCCGGATAATTTCTTCGACAAAAAAGCGGGTCGTGCGGTCACTCAACTGATCCGGCGGAAACAGTTTCGGCCCCAACGGCATATAGTCCAGTAATGTTTCAACCAGCTGGGGCACCCCATCTCCATAAAGAGCGGAAATATACTCAAACCGGTGGCTCTCTGGAAAGGTGAAACCCGCCAGACTGTTTTGTAACGCCGCCCGTTCGGACAAAGGAACCTTATCGACCTTGTTGAAGGCGATAATCAGCGGCATTGAAAACGAGGCCAGCACCTTTTGTGAAATGATCTTTTCACGATCGGTCACTCCCTTGATCGCGTCGATCAACCACACCGCGACATCCGCGTCTTCCAGTGCCCGTTCCGCCTCCCGCATCATGAACTGGTGCATGCTGTCCTTTGGCTCCAGAAGGCCGGGGGTATCCTGAAAAACTATTTGCGCATCATCCCGGTCGTAGATACCAAAAATCCGGTTACGGGTGGTCTGCGGCCGTGGCGTAACCGCCACCAGTTTGGTCTGCAATATGGTATTGAGCAGGGTCGATTTCCCCGCGTTGGGCCGGCCAATCAGCGCGGCATATCCGGTCTTATGATCTAAACTCATCCGTTCTCTCTGTTCTTCTATAATCAGGGTTCCATTTTCCTTATTATACTCACTCCCCCCCATTTCGGATGGATTTCAACCGCTCCCCCCCCTCATTTTCCCTCGTCCCCCATAAAAGACCGGTTTGCAAACAGATACACCTTGCCTTGGTCTTGATCCGCAACCGCCAGATCCACCTTCCCATCTCCTGTGTAATCCAGCACCGCGGCGGAATACTGTTGTTTCACCGCATATCCTAGCGGCAAGGGAACCGAAACCTGGGCGCCATAGCCCGCGATGGATTTCCCGCACAAAAACTGCACCACCGGCCGGTATCCCACCGGATCAAATCCCACACAGGCCAGCTCGGTATACCCGTTTCCGTTGAAATCACCATACACCATATCCTCCATCACAATCCACAAGGGAATCCCCGCCTTGGTCCGCTGGATGCCATCCTTGTGTATCGAGAAAAACTGCATAAAGCCAGAAAAAGAGAAGATTGATGCATCCAGAGACCCATCCCGGTCGAGATCCGTCATCACCAAATCCTGCGGACTATTCCCCAAAAATTCGTCATCCAAGGAGAGGGTATGAATTATTTCCATCCCCTCGGGCCTGCTCTTGTACAACCACACCAGGCAGGGATTGCGATACGTAACTAGCAATTCATCCCGGCCATCCCCTTCCACATCCCACGCCGCCATCTGGCATGGAGGCGCGGGGGTATCCAAGCGAAACAACAACTGCGGCTCTCCCTCCGACCCGTACCGATAAAACGAGATGGCGTCCTCTTGCGCCACCGCGCACTCAGCCCGATCGGCACTCCAAAACCGCCCCGCGCAAAGGTAATGCGGGCGGACATTCGAGACCCGCTCTTCCGGCAACAAGATATACGAGGGCAACCACACCTCGCTCCGCTCTGTAAACCATCCTCCCTCTTGCTGATAAAACCGTACCGAGGCGTCAAAGCCACCCAACAGCACCAAATCCGGCCAGCAATCCCCAGTAAAATCTTCCGCCAAGAGATCCACACAGCGTACGCCCGATGGGATATCCTGCCGCTCAAATCCACTCCCGCGAGCCAGCAGAAGCGAGGCGGAATTTTCTCCATAATTCGCGGAGAGCAAATCCTGCCGCCCATCCCGGTCCATATCCATGGCAATCAGCGCCCGCGGCCCCAAGCCCACCGGGCAGGACTGATCCAGACGAAAAACAAACTCGCCCTCACACCGGCAAACATCAGACGGAACTAAAGTTGGCGTCATGGTTGGCGTCCCAGTTGCGGTTGGCGTCCCGGTTGCGGTTCGCGTCATCGTCGGTGTTCCCGTTGCCGCTGAGGTTGGCGTGGGGATCAGGGTTTGCGTAGCGGTTGGCGGAAGTGTTGGAGCGGCTGTCGGGCTAGGTGGTATTGGAGATGGGGTGATCAATGCCTCGGATGAGGTGGGAGTAGGGGATACATACCACGCGATCCAGAGAACTGAATCCAGAGCGGCGCCCATCTCCTCCCCTGCCTGGATCGTGAAATACCCATCCCCATCGATCGTGGCCGACTGAATTCCATGGGGCAAGCGGCCCAACTCAAACCGGATCCAGTCTCGGGGGAATCCCGGCGGATACACCGCGTCATAAAGCGAGATCGGGCTCCGATATGTTTCCATGGGGCCAAGGACCACAGCGGAAGGAAATTTGCTGGGATCGATGATAAAATGCGAAATTTTCAGATGAAGCACGAGCCGCACAATTTCCATGCCGTTCGAACCCCGAACAGCAAAGGGATAATAGCCAACGCCCTGCCCTGGTTTAACGGATATATAACGCTCCTGCTCAAGAATCACCCCATTCTCACGCCCCCGGTGGTCCACAATCCAGCGAAACGGGACACCGGAAGATTCACTAAATACGTAGTCATTCAAGTCCAGCAAACGCCGTCCCCCTCTGCCCACCACCACCCGCAAATCCGGAACATTTTGTACAAACAACCGCGGCGTCCCCGTCGGCGTGGATGTCCTGGTCGGAGTTGGCGTAGAAATCCCTGCCCACGTAGGTGAGGGTGATGGTAAGTTAGTCTGCGTATGCGCAACCGTTGGCGTGTATGTCCAAGTCGGCATAACCGTCGCCGTATGTGTCGGGCTGTTCGTCATTGTTGAAGTAAAAGTCCAGGTCGCAGTCGGTGTAGGCGAAACCGTCGGCGTCCATGTAGCCGAAGGGGTCGGAGAGTTCGCCGGAGTATGCGTCACCATTGGCGTGTTTGTCCAAGTTGGCGTGACCGTCGCCGTATGCGTCGGGCTATTCGTCATTGTTGGAGTAAAAGTCCAGGTCGCGGTCGGCGTAGGCGAAACCGTCGGTGTCCATGTCCAGGTAGCCGAAGGGGGCGGAGAGGTCGTCGGAGTATTCGTCTCCGGTGGCGTTTTTGTCCAAGTTGGCGTGGGCGTGTTTGTACAAGTTGGCGTATGCGTCGCCGTTTGCGGCGGTCTGT
>JAVFAP010000009.1:0-17634 GCA_034002445.1 bacterium
CCCACAGATCGATATCAATCCTCCCGAACCCTGGCGCTCTGGGATGATGTGGGATGAAACGCGGGGCAATCAGCCCTGGATATATCCAGATATCCCCCAAGGGAAATGGGTGGATCAAAGCATGGCACCCAAGGATCTGTCATTTTACTATGCGGCCGATGGCTGCTGGAACGAGATGAAAATCACGGTCCATGGAATGCACGTCAAGGCAGTGCTCAACGGGACGGTGGTGACCGCGTTCCATGGAGAAGGAATCCTGAACGACGCGTTGCATCAAAAACTCCAGGTTGGGGAAAAAGGGTATATCGCCCTGCAGATTCATATCAACGATCAATTAAAAATCCGGTACAAGGATCTGCGGATCAAGGAATTGCCTAACTAAGCCCCTCAACCGTCTCTCGCCAGAATAGCAAATCGTCTCTTTCTGAAGAACACGGAAGGAAAAAGATGGGCTATGCCCGGACAATTGAACTGAAAAAAAATTGGCATTGGTTTATAATACGCAGCGGATCATTCACCAGGGGCAAACCCCGCCCCCATTCTTTGAGCAGAGGCATTTTATGAACATTTTGGTAACCAACGTGGGGAGCACCTCCCTGAAATACCGCTTGTACCGGTTTCCCGAGGAAACCATGCTGGCGGTCGGCCGCGTGGAACGGATTGGGTTAAGCCAGGGCATCGCGGAATGGGATCACCAGGGCAGCAAGGGCAAAAGCGAGGCGGAGTTTGCCTCCCATAAAGAAGCGGTGGAGTTTATCCTCCAGCGGTTGCAAGAGACCGTGTTGCCGGATATCGCGCAGTTGGATTGCGTGGCCTTCAAAACCGTCATCGCCAAAAACCGCTGCGGGTGTGAGATCCTGGATGACACCGTTCTCCAGGCAATGGAAGACTATAATTTCCTGGCCCCGGCGCACAATCCTCCCTACATCAACGCCATCCGCATGTTCAAGGCCTTGTTGCCCACCACCCCCTTGATTGGGCTGTTTGAACCCGCCTTTCACCTTACGATGCCGGAAAAAGCCCGCGTCTACCCTATCCCCAAAGCCTGGCGGGAAACCTACGCGATTCAGCGGTATGGGTTTCACGGGGCATCTCACCGTTATGTCTCCGAGCGCACCCCCCAATTGATGGGCCGGGAGGGGAAGGATTTGAAGATCATCTCCTGCCACCTGGGCGGCAGTTCCTCGATGACCGCCATCGCAGGAGGGAAATCCATCGATACATCCATGGGCTTTTCGCCTCAAGGCGGGGTGTTTCAAGGAACCCGGATCGGGGACTTTGACCCCTTCGCGGTATTTTATGTGATGAAAGAAGAGAATCTGACGATCGACGAGATTGTGCCTCAGTTAACGAAAGAAAGCGGGCTGGCCGGACTCTCGGGGATTTCGGCGGATATGCGGGACATCGAAGCGGCGATGGATGCAGGCAATCCAGACGCCCGCCTGGCCTTCGACGCCTTCTGTTATGGGATCCAAAAATACATTGGGGCATTTTATGCGGTCATGGGGGGGCTGGATGTGCTCTGTTTCGCTGGTGGGATTGGGGAACGCAGTCCTCGGGTGCGGGAAACAGTATGTACTGGGTTGGAACACTTGGGTATTTGTCTGGATTCGGATAAAAATAAAGACTGTGCTGGAACCGAACAATCTCTTTCCCAAAGCCAATCTCCAGTCGTGATTTGGGTTGTACCCACCAATGAAGAGCTCATCGTCGCTCGCGCGGCGTATCAAAAAATACAATCAACCAATTAGATCCCATCAAACGGAAGGAAAAGAAACATCGTGCAAACTAGTGGTCGGGCGTTAAAAGTTTTTTCCGGTCTCTCCAATCTTCCTCTGGCACACGAAATCTGCCATTACCTGGATCTGCCCTTGGGGAAATCGGAAATTATTGAATTCGCCAACGAAAATTTGTTCGTCAAAATCGGGGAAAACGTACGGGAATGCGATGTGTTCGTGATCCAAACCTCCACAAGCCCGGTCAACACGCGGCTGATGGAGTTGCTGATCATGATCGACGCCCTCAAACATGCCTCCGCCGCGCGCGTTACAGCGGTCCTCCCCTATTTTCCCTATGTCCGGTCGGATAAAAAAGACCAGCCCCGGATTTCGATTGCCGCCCGGCTCGTCGCGGATTTATTGGATGCCGCGGGAGCGGACCGGGTGCTGACCATGAACCTGCACTCTTTCCAGATTCAAGGCTTTTTCCGTGTCCCCGCGGACCACTTGCTGGCCACGCCGGTTTTGATCGACTATTTCAAGCAGTTGGATTTAGCCGACACCGTCGTCGTCGCGCCCGACGCGGGCAGCGCCAAGCGGGCCGAGAAATATGCCCGCTTACTGGACCTGCCTTTGGCCATTATTGACAAGCGCCGCATGGGGAACGCCGATAAAGCGGTGGTGAAACATATCATCGGGGATGTGGAAGGCAAGCACAAGGCCTTTATTTTCGATGATGAGATCAGCACAGGTGGAACGTTAATCAATACCGCCGAGACACTGCATGAACGCGGTCTGACGGATATCCGGGTTGGCGTGGTGCACCCGGTCTTTTGCGGCGAAGCGGTCAAACGCATCAACGACTCGTGTATCAATGAAGTCGTGGTGACCAACACCATCCCTGTCGTGGGAGAAAAAGCGATCAGCAAGATCAAAGTGCTGTCGGTGGCGGAGATGTTCGCCAAGGCTATTTTGCGGATTCATAACGGCGCCTCGGTCAGCGACCTCTTTACACCCTTCGAAGAATCCTAAACCTTACAAAAAGGCGGCCCATGTGGGCCGCCTTTTGGGGTATTTACCATGAACCGGTGCTTGCCGCCTGGCCAGATCAGCCCCGTAAATTGAGGCGGGGCCGGACAGGCGGAGTTTCCGCAGAGGGGAGGGGTTGAGAATAAGGTTCTGCTGCTTTGGGCGGATCCACAACCGGCCGGGATGCCATGGCCGGTTCGGGTTGAGGAGAAGAAAACGAAACCCGCTCTCTGCTGGGCATCGCAGGCTTCCCCATTCCCTTCGAATCAAACCGGACCGGAGCCACGGATTCGTTCGAGGGCACTTTCGTGGAGGAGGCCATCCCCTGCTCTTCTTCAAATTTCGCGACCGCTTGAACCCAGCCCTCTCGCAAGGTTTCAACAATCGGCAGGACTTCATCTACCAGTGCCACATCTTGCCGAATATTGGCTTTCACCAGATGATGGTAGACAAAATCATAAATCCGCATCAGATTCTGCGCCAACTCTCCCCCTTTTTCCACATCCAGGGCGATCATGAGTTCGGTGAAGATACGCTGCACTTTCGTCAGTTCGGTGTGGGCTTTTTCAATCGCCTTGGTCTCGATGGCTTTTTTAGACAAATGCAGTTTTTTCACGGCTGCGTCATACAGCATCAGCAGCAGTTGCGGTTGGCTGGCGGTTTCGATTTGGGTTTTCAGATAGTGTTGATGAGGATTAAGGCTTTGGGCCACCACGGAACTTTATACCTCCATCAGTTGGCTTGGATCCACTCTGGGGATATGCCCCGGAGCCTATTCTTACTTGTTCTGCGTCAGTTTTTGCGTGATTAAATCACTGAGCTGTTGCGATTGTGAAAGAGAAACTTCCAAGGAAGTAAACCGGCGGCGCAAGGTTTTTTCCAGCGCGGATGCCCGGTCTTGATACCGTCCAATTTGCTCGGTATATAACTCGATTTTCGATGTAATGGATTTGGATTCCGCATCCAGCGCTCCGGTTCCATAGGAGGTGAAGGATTGAATATCTTTGAGGAAATTGGGGGCAAATCCCACATTGGCAGCGGTGAATAAATTCTTGACCATCTCCGGATTTTCATTCATCATCCGGTTGAGTTTCGCTGTATCGAGAGAAAGTTTTCCGTCGAGGGAAAAGGTCAACCCAATTTCGGTAACATTGGAAAATCCGCCCTCATAGATGATCCCCCCGGTCAGTTTGGTTCCAAAAATCTGGCCTTTCAAGCCCAAATCCGCCGCGGTCGATCCCCCATCTACTTCCGCCACTTTCAGTTCTCCATACCCAGATGAAGAGTCGATGAGATCGATCGATGTCCCAGCCGTGTTCAGTTGCGCTTTGACCTTGATCCCGCTGAGATTGTTCTGATCCAGAATATCCTGCACGGTCTTGGCTTCCGTCAAATCCACCGTCGCTTTGTTCCCCGCCCGGTTGGTAATTTCGATTTGGCCCAAGCGGATGCCCGCCCCGTTGTTCAATTCGGTGATCTGGGCGCCAGGCATTTTGCTGATCTGCCGGTTGAGTTGGCCTGTCATCATATCCCTCAGGGAACGAACGGTGGATTCGCCGAAGAGGAGGCCTTTTTCTTTTTTCTTGGTATCATAGAACGTCTGTTCTTTGATAAAATCATTCACTTTGTTGAATGCCGTCACAAAATTTTCCACCACGGAGGCGACGTTATTGTAATCTTCTCGCACGGTGACAGAGACCGAGGAAGAACTTTCCTTCAGAAACGCTAAGGAAACACCTTCCACCAGATCTGTTACCAGGTTGCTGTCGCGGTTCACATTGACGCCGTTAAATAAGAATTGTGAATTTTCCCCTCGCTGGTCATAGTTTTTAAATTGGGCATCGACAAGGCCCA
Organism: bacterium; assembly: GCA_034002445.1. Lineage (GTDB taxonomy): Bacteria > Hinthialibacterota > Hinthialibacteria > Hinthialibacterales > Hinthialibacteraceae > JAVFAP01. The sequence continues at coordinate 4,602 of JAVFAP010000009.1, forward strand.
GGGTTTCAAAGACATTCCCTGTATCCGATGCCACATCCAAAATAGGCTGCCCTGATCCGCTTTTGATTTCCAATCGGGAACGGCCATTGACGGATATGATATCGACCGAAAGATCAGAAAGTGGATCGGCCGCGATGGCGGTTTCCATCTTTTCTTTGATTTTCGATAAGGAATCGGTATCAAAATCCACTTGGATGCTGATGGAACTCGCACCATCCCCATTGGAAAGCGAAATCGTGGAAGAATTGGTTGCACCCAATTGCAACATTTCCCCAATTGTATAAACCGACGATGAAAAATCTTCACTTTGGATCCCATCCGCGATACCCAGGTCAAAGAGGACATTGTTGGGATCGCTGAATTTCGTCGGAATCCCCGTCTCGCTGGTGATGCGAAGACGAGATTGCCCATTGTCGCTGACCAGTTCCGCGGCAATATTCGCGCCTTGGGTAGCAGACACGGTATTAATACGATCCCGGATTTGTTCCAGCGTCATATCCCCTGCAAAATCAACCGTGAGGGTATTCTGTCCCCCTGCATCGGTAACAGAAAACTGCTTGCCACTGGTAGAAAAAACATCCGTCAACGCGGCCGCCTTGCCCAGCGCACCGTACGTATCGGCATTGACCGTATAATCATACGTCATTTGGCTTGGATCGCTGTTGATCAGACCCAAAGAGCGGAGCACGCCTGAAGTGCCCACTTCCCGCAGTTCCATCCGATCCACACCCGTTACCGTGGCACCCAGAACCAGTTTGTTTTGATTCGCGGCCACTTGGATGACAGAGGCTTTGACACCGGTGTTGGCGCCGTTGATTTTCGCCGCCAAGGAGGCGAGGGAGTCCGAACTGGTCAGATCGATCGATTGGCCATTAAGTATAAATTTCCCAGAGAGGTCCAGTTCATCCTGGGAAGAGATAAAGAGATTGGAAGAAATTTGATCGGTTTTGGCCAGGTTTTTAACTTGGACATTGAAATTGGTCAGAGGTGCGTTATTGCTGGCGGAAACAGAAAGGATTGATTCATCCGAACTAAACGTATCCCGGCCATTGAAAAGCGAGGCGGCTCCCAGGCTCTGGACCGCGATGTTCAAACTGAGCAAGTTCGCATTGAGCGCTTGAAACGAAGCCAGTTTCTCTGTTTGTTGCGCGATTTTAGCTTGGATTCCATCAACCGGAGCCCGAACTTGGGTATCCAAAATCGCATTGATCAGGTCGGTGGTATTGAAACCTGAAATCAATCCTTCAATCGCCATATTTGTCATCAGTTCGTCCTCTGTGCCCTAGCCGGGGAAAGCATCGTCCTCAAGACCAAAAATTTCATAAAACTAATACAGAATAGAAGATTTATGCTCTCGTATGTTATCGGCCAGGTTTCCGAAAAATTGAGAGTTTTACTTAAAAATTCACTCTGGATCAGTAAGAACCTTGCTTGAATCCCTATTTCGGCAATTTTTGCCTGCGTCTATCCCTTTTTGCCCATTGCGATGAGAGTCTCTTCATGCAATGGTTTGTAACAACACTATCCTAAAGAAGTTATGTTTCGCCACCCCATCACGGAGGGATGCGGGAGGCTGATAATAAACGCATGAGCAAAAGACAGACCAAAAGAAAGCCGGGAAACAGGTTTTCCCATTTCCCGGCATGAGACTGCGAATAACGGAACCAATTATCCAATCAGAGAGAGGAATCCCTGGCTTTGGAAGTTGGCTTGCGCCAAGACCGAAATCCCGGCTTGCATCAAGACCTGGTCCTTGGTGTATCTCGAGGTCACTTTAGCCAAATCGGCATCACGAATACGGGATTCCGACGCGGTGAAGTTTTCAGACGAAACACTCAGGTTGGAGATGGTCGCCTCCAGGCGGTTGGTCGCCGAACCGAGGATGGAGCGGGTTTTGTCTACCTGAGACAGCGCTTCATCGATGATGCGGATCGCGTCGTTGGCCCCTTCAAGAGAGGTGACATCGATGTCGTTGACGGTCCGGCCACTCCCTGCACCAAATCCGAGAGAATCCGCAGACATGTTCCCGATGGCGGCTTGGAAGTTTTGATCGGCAAAGGCACCGACATGGAAGTTCAGGGATCGGTTGTTCGTGGAAAGAATAACGGTACGTCCCGCGTCCGGTAAACCATCTGTCCGGGCGGTCACGTCGATCATGCTGTCAAAGTCGATCGTGACGAAGCGGGATACGCCCTTGCTTCCACCACTGTTACCATCCAAGAAAACCACATCCTGATCGCCCGCGGCGAAGGTGACTTTGGTCCCGTTGTTGAGACTGCCAACAAACTGGTCTGGTGTGTTTTTCATGACGTCCACCCCAGCCGTCAGACCGCTGCCAACACGGAAGGTCATTTCGGGTTGGGCAACCCCTTCGATGGTGGATTTGGCGCCTTGCAAAGTGATCACCTGGCCCGCTTCCGCACGGACTTCATCCCCACCGTTGATCCGGAAGGTGGCTTGTTCAGCAAACCCTTCCTGAATCAGATTGGCATCATCCTGGAAGGTGAAATCATTGGTGTTGGACGAGCCGTTTTCGAAGGTCAGGGTAAACGAAGATTTTGAATTGGATTGTGCCTTGTCATCGATCAGCATCAATGACCCATTCGCGGTGAAGGTGAAGATGGCATCTTCGAATCGAGATTGGACCCCGGAATCGATCCCGGAAACACTCGAACCATAACTGCGGGTCCGATAATTCAATTCATTGACCAGACCGCTCATGGAATTGAATTTGAAATCGTTGAAGGTGGTATCAGCGGCGGCATCGCTCCGATCATAGGAGTAAACTCCCATGAAGGTCGTTCCGTCCGAATTCACTCCACGCAATGTAATCGTGTCACCTGTCGTCAGGGAAACACCACCGGTGTAGTTGCCTTCCACAAAGGACCCATTCAAAACAATCGAGGAAGTTTTGCCGGCTCCGGTCATCGAAAGGGTTCGATCCAAAATGGCCCCAGTCGCGTTCCGGAACGTAATGGTACTTTCCACTTTACGCTGTTGTGCTGCCTGAACATCGTAGACTTCGATCTTGAATTCCCCGGCGCCAAAGGTGGATCCGGTAATGGCGGTAACCGTATTGCCAATTTGGCCGCCACCCGTCAGCGCGGATTCAATGCCTAACTGGCCGGACCGGGTAACGCCGTTGCTTCGGGTCACGATATCCCCATCCCGGAGCAAGGAAATGTTGATACTGGCTTGGTTGATATACTCCCCGTTGGAGGAAAATACCAAACGACCCGCATTATTCCCTGTCCCTGCGACGGAAACATTGGTCTGGAAGGATTCCGCGACATCGGCGGGATCTTCTAAACCGAACAGAGCCACTTCCGCGTCCTCGATGGCTTTTCCAATCGCCACAGCCAACGCTCCTAAGTCATTGCTGCTGACACTAAAGGAGCCATTGAATTTCGTTACGCCATCCGAAAGAACACCTTCGAAGACGAACATATCCGTGGTTTGGATGGAAACTCCATTGAATAAACCAGCATCCAACTGGTCGGTGCTGACTGCCGCCGTCCCCCAGTTGATCCCAGCATTGCCGGTGGTGAAATAGCCCATACTGACAGCCATATCATCTTGATTGCGAATGCCGGTATTGAGGACTTGGGTTCCCCCGACTGAATCACCAGCGACAATCTGAGCGGTTCCATCAAACGTTTTAACGATGTTGAGGTAGGACTTACCGGATTTGAGGGTACTGGCAACAGGCGAGGCGTCGACATTCATCCCGATGTCTTCCTGCCCAGCGATGGTTCCGGTTTTGATCCCGAAATCCCCATTGAGCAAGTAGTTGTTCCCGTAGTTGGTGGTTCGGGCAATCCGGGAGATTTCATCGACATTCTGGAAAATTTCGTCCTGGATGGCTTGGCGCGCCTTGCCGTCGGTCACCGCGGTGTTGGCGGCCTGCACAGCCAGAGTACGAATGCGGTTCAAGCGGGTTGTGGTCTCATCGAGAGCCCCTTCCGCCACGTTAATCAAGTTGATGCCATCCGACGCGTTGGTCGTCGCTTGATCCAACCCTTGGATCTGCGTACGCAGGCGGTTGGCGACATTGAGCCCAGCCACGTCATCGCTGGCACGGTTAATACGGAGCCCGGAAGACAACTGCTCAATCGATTTCTGGATCGACTTCCCCGTCTTGTCTAAGTTCCGGGATGCATTGAGGGCGGAGATATTGTTGACAACTCTGGAAATACTCATTTTTCTTCCTCCTTGAAGGTCACATCCGGCATCCCTGCCGGCTTGATGATCAAGGTGCGAGTTTGATCATCTGTGATTTGTTTTTTTGGTAATCATGTGCGATAGAGTAAGAACCCCCTTTGTTCATCCCTCCACAAAGACCAGCCCAAACCAAAATAGGGTGCGAGACTATTACGTTTTGGATCACTGGGTTTGGAGACGAATGAAGAAAAAGGTGCTCCTGGTTCTTTTGCAAGAACCGTCCCGGCTCTCTCCAGAGTGTCAGTCTAGGGCGCCCTAGGCGCAGAGCGGGTTATGGACTGTGATTTGGACGGCGCCGTCCCCCTTTCGAAAAAAATGTATCGTTTTATAACGTGAAATCTCTCCGAATCCAATTTTCATTTCATGGAAGAGAGAATTCCCTGGCCAATGGACTGCTGGAAACAATCAGAATCCAGCAATGTTGGTAGTATCGGCAATACATTAAAAAACCTTGACTCCAAAGTGAGGAAGAACCGAAAAATACTTTGTATAAAGATGCCAATTTTTGAGAAAAAAGGGAAAGAAGCGATACAAAACAGTTCCGGGAGGCAGGATAAACCTGCCTCCCGAGGGTAGGGTTAAAACCAATGCGAAAAAATTATCCAAGCAAGGAGAGAAACGCCTGACCTTGGAAGTTGGCCTGAGCCAAGACAGAAACACCCGCTTGAATCAAAACCTGATTCTTCGCATATTCGGTGCTTTCCTTGGCCAAGTCGGCATCGCGGATGCGGGATTCGGACGCGGTCAAGTTTTCGGACGAAACCGAGAGGTTAGAGATGGTCGATTCCAGCCGGTTGGTTGCCGCCCCAAGGATGGACCGCGTTTTGTTGACTTGATCCAAGGCTTCATCGATGATCCGGATCGCGTCATTCGCACCTTCTACCGTGGTCACATCGATCGTGGAGACTGTTCGGCCACTCCCGCGGCCAAAGCCCAGGTTTTCCGCGCTCATATCCCCGATCGCCGCGTTAAAATTCTGATCGGCAAACGCGCCCACGTGGAAATTCAAAGAAGAGTTGACGGTGGAGAGGATAATCGTCCGCCCCGCATCCGGTAAACCATCCGTCCGGGCGGTCACGTCGATGATACTGTCAAAGTCGATCGTGACAAAGCGGGCAACTCCCTTGTTTCCCCCGCTATTGCCATCGAGGAAGACCACATCCTGCGCTCCGCCAGTGAAGGTCACTTTGGCTCCGCCGTTCAGACTGCCGACATATTGTTCCGGACGATTGTCCAGTTTATCGATCCCGGCGGATAATCCGCTGCCAACACGGAATGTAATTTCTGGTTGGGCAACCCCCTCCAACGTTGCTTGGGACCCCGTCAGGGTAATCACCTGCCCAGCTTCTGCCCGGACTTCATTCCCGCCATCGATCCGGAAGGTCGCTTGTTCCGCGAACCCTTCTTGAATCAAGTTGGCGTCATCCTGGAACGTGTATTTATTCACCGAAGAAAGCCCGCTGTTTTGGAACGTCAGGGTGAAATTGGTTTTGGAATTGGACTGAGCCATGTCATCGATGAGCTGTAACGAGCCATTCGCGGTAAAGGTGAAGATGGCATCTTCGAACCGGGTTTGCGCTCCATTTTTCACATCGCCAGCAGAAACCAACGCCGCATCATAACTCCGGGTGCGGTAATTCAGTTCCTTGACCAATCCGCTGATCGAATTGAATTTAAAATCATTCAATGTCGCGTCGGCCGCCGTATCCGCGCGGTCATAGGTATAGATTCCCTGGAAAGTGGTTCCATCGGCGTTCACTCCCGTGAGAGTGATGGTATCGCCAGTCGCCATAGAAACACCGCCCGTGTAATTGCCTTCGACAAAACTCCCGTTCAACACAATGGAGTTATACGAGCCACTGCCGACCATCGATGCCGTGCGGTCGAGGATGGCGCCAGATCCATCGCGAAAAGCAATGGTGCTTTCTACTTTCCGTTGTTGCGCGGTTTGAACATCGTAAATTTCAATGTTGAATTGCCCCGCGCCGAAGGTGGACCCGGTAATCGCCGTGATGGCATTCCCTACCGCCCCACTCCCGGTAATCGCGGATTCGATACCCAACTGCCCCGACCGGGTTACGCCCTTGGAGCGGGTGACAATTTCTCCATCCCGGATTAAGGTAATGTTCAAACTGGATTGATTGATAAAATCACCACTACTGCTTAATTGAATCCGGCCCACATTGTTTCCCGCTCCAAGAGAAACATTGGTTTGGAACGAAGTGGGGACATCATTGGCGTTATTGAGCCCGAATAATGCCATCTCGGTATTATCGATGGCCACTTGGATACTAGAAATCAAGGCGCGAAAATCGGTCGTGCTGGATAAACTCAAAGAACCGTTGTACTTAGTCACTCCATCCGACAAGTATCCCTCAAAGACAAAAACATCCCCATTGGATACAGAAACCCCATTGAAGAAGTTTCCTTGCAATGCGTCGGTTTCGCCCGCTGCCGCTCCATCCACACCCAGAGAAGTAGAGAAATACGCGGTGCTGATGGCGATATCGGATTGATTGCGTAGCCCGGTGTTAAGAACCTGGGGACCGCCAAGGGCATCCCCAGCCACGATCTGGGCCGAACCGCTCTGGGTTTTAATGATGTTCAGGTACGCTTTCCCCGATTTCAGGGTACTGGCGACAGGAGAGGCATCGATCGTCAACCCAATGTCTTCCTGGCCTGCGATGGTCCCGGTTTTTATACTGAAGTCGCCATTGAGCAAGTAGTTGTTTCCATAGTTTGTGGTACGGGCAATCCGGGAAATTTCGTCAATGTTTTGAAAGACTTCGTCCTGGATCGCTTGCCGGGCTTTTCCATCGCTCACAGCCGTGTTGGCGGCCTGGATGGCAAGAGTCCGGATACGATTGAGGCGGGTAGTAGTTTCGTCAAGGGCCCCTTCCGCCACGTTGATCAAATTGATGCCGTCGGACGCGTTGGTCACCGCTTGATCGAGCCCCATGACCTGGGTCCGGAGGCGGTTGGCAACGCTCAATCCCGCGGCGTCATCACTTGCCCGGTTAATGCGCAGACCGGACGACAGGCGCTCGATGGATTTTTGGACCGCGCGGCCGGTTTGATCTAAATTCCGGTACGCGTTCAGGGCGGAGATATTGTTGGCTACTCTGGAAATACTCATGGTTTTTCCTCCTTGAATTTTGCATTCGACATCCTTGCCGAATGATGCAGCCGCAAAGTAATTTGGCTGCGGGTGCGATGGTTCGATTTGGGAAAGATGGGGATGGATGGATCAATCCACAGAGATAGGGTGCGAATCTATCTCTATAGAGTTTGATCTCATGCCACCAGAGTCTGTCAAATGGAGCCCAATGGGCGATTCCATTCCACAGATCGTGCCAGGGGATCAACCTGGAAAAGAAGTCTGCGATCTTGCGATACCATCCTTTCTTAAGAATCATGAATCCGGTTGCTACTATCGGCTTATGTCAATAAACCTTGATGTATTCTCATCCCTTGATATGAGGCGCAATTTGAGAGATCGAATACGTGCCAAGCCCTGTTACAGGAATGAACTCAAATGACCCACCACCACCCGGCCCGCTTCGGTAATTTCATCACAGAGTTGAACCGCCTCGGATTCCGAGAAAAAGCGTTCGAAATACTCGGGAGTCGCCATGTAGATCATCTTTTCGTTGTAGTGGAAACGTTCCAGTTTGGGGAATGTACCCAAGCGGGGTAATCCGCCCAATTTCAGCAGATCAAAGAGGGCATAATCATTTTTTAACACATCCATGATCCGTGCCATCGAGATTTGCCAATCCTGCGCCGCGGACTCCTTGAGATGGCCAATTTCTTCCACAAATAGAAGACACGCCCCGCACATATCGCGGAGAATTTGTTTCTCCAAGGGATTTTGTACCAGATAGTGCCGGGCGGTATTCAACGCGTCGGGCGTGGTTCTCTGCTTTGCCATGAACGCTTGCAGATATTTAATCCCCCAGGCCCGGTAAAAGTTGCGCTGAAACTGGTGAGAAACTTGCCCCCAGTAAGTCTCCGCGATGAATTGTTTGGGGTCGGCCTCGGGATTGGGATCGATCTTTGTGCAGAAAATCCGGTTGTGGACACACAGTTCGGACGCGGTATTCTTAAACCCGGCTTTGTACAAGGTAAAAGCCAAGGTGTGGAAGGGATAGATACAAATATCATTCCCTGTCAGGCAGATATGGTTGAACCGTGGTAAAACCAGGGCATTGGGGGTTTCGATATACAGCCCGCCCCCTGGCTTCAGGTGATGATAGAGTTTTTGCAGATATTCCAAGGGGAATTCCCATTGGCTGAAGCCATCGAAACAGCAAATGAGATCAAATTCTTCCCCCTCTTCGATTTGGTCGCTGACTGGCGCCGCGAAGAAATTGTCGGTGGGCACAGGGGACTCGCACGCTTCCTGGAGCAGCGATGCGGATGTGACCGATTTCATCGTCCAGCCTTCGGAAGCCAATCTCGAATGAAAAGTCTGTTTCTCCGAATAAACTTCCAGCCCTTTTGCCACTTCTTTCCCAAAACCAGTAAATTGCCGCAGCCATTCCAAGGGTTCGTTCACCGGGGTATCGGCGGGCGATTCTGTTTCGAAACCCCAGAAGGAATTGCCCGAAAGAAACGAATCGGTAATCCGGGGATTTTGGAAGATCAAACCACACTCGCGGCAGATGGAAAAATGAACCCGGGTATCTTGCGCCCACGCTTTCATCAATTGATCTTCTTTATCCCAGTACCAAAAGGATTGATGGCTGAGGCTTTGGCAAACAGGACAGGTTCGTTCAGACATGTTCAACTCCTACAATGATTCATGTTTTCTGTACATCCCAAAAGAGGCCGCGTCTGGCGAATCTCTTCCGGGGAAAGCGTGGGAAAAACACCACGGCGGTTTATTTTCTGCCTGTTACCCCAGCAAGGAGAGAAGGGATTGGGGCAGGAAGTTCGCTTGGGCCAGGACCGATACGCCAGCCTGGATCAAGACTTGTTCTTTGGCAAAATGCGTCGATTCCTTGGCGATATCGGCATCACGTAAACGAGACTCGGACGATTGTAAGTTTTCGCCAGAGACCGCCAGACTATTGACCGTGCTCTCCAGGCGGTTCGTCGCCGCCCCCAAGAGGGAACGGGTTCGATTGATCTGGCCCAAGGCCAAATCCACAATGCGCAGGGCCTCATTCGCGCCGGCAATCGTTGTGACATCGATATCTTGGACCGTCCGGCCGCTGTTTCTTCCAAAGCCCAGGTTCTCGGCGCTGAGATTGCCGATCGAAGTCTGGAAACTCTGCTCCGCGAACGCCCCGATGTGAAAATTCATGGCGTCATTGACCGCGGAGAGAAGCAGGGTTGTTCCTGGATCGGCTTTGCCTGGTGGTGCGGCGGTGATATCCAAAATGGCGTCAAAATCGACCGTCAAAAACCGCGCCACACCCCGTTTGTAACTGCCATCTTCTATAAAGACGACATCTTGGGCGCCATTCTGGAAAGTAACGGCCGGCCCGTTATTCAAGCGACCGACAAACTCCTGCGCTTGAGTTTCCAGAAGGTCTTGCCCGTTTTTTAAATTGCTCCCCAGGCGGAAGGTCACCTGGCTTTGCACTTCTCCTTCTTGGGTGGGAGGGGCACCATGGACAGTCACCATCTCACCCGCCCGGGCCCGAACCGCTTCGCCCCCGTTGATGCGGATGGTGGCGGCTTCGGCAAAACCTTCCTTGGTCAAAATCCCCCGGTCTTGTAGGGTATAGGAAGGCGTGGAGCTGGAAATGCTATCGTTGAACGTCAGAGTAAAATCCAATTGCGAATGATCACGGCCCAAATCATCGACCAGTTGGAGTTTGCCTTCGGCCGTATAGGTAACCATTCCGCTTTCCCAGCGGCTCAGTGTGCCATCAAAGTCGGATCCCACATAATCACGGGTCCGGTAGTTGAGTTCCTGGATCAGACCCGAGATGGTTCCAAAGGTGAAATCGTTCAGAACGGCGTCTGTCGAAACATCCCGGCTGAGGGTGTAGGCCGTCTCGAAAGTTGTGCCATCGGCTTCAGTCCCGCGAATGGTGATGGTATCGCCATCGGAAATCGAAACGCCGCCGGTGTAAACCCCATCCACGAAGGTTCCGTTGAGCCGAAGCCCCCGCGAGGGGTGCACCAAGGAAGCGGTGCGGCTGATGACGGATCCGGCATGATCCCGGAAAATGAGGCTTCCATCGATGGTACGATTCTGCGGTCCTTGGACTTCAGTGACTTCGATTGCGAACTGCCCCGTGGCGAAGGTCGAGCCGGTAATGGCTGCAATCGCGTTGCCGATTTGTCCTACTCCGGTTAGAGCCGAGTGGGCACCGATGGGAGCGGAACGGACAACGCCTTCGGAACGGGTAACAACATTGGTATTGCGAATTAGAACAAAATCGATCGAGGCAAGGTTGATCGCCTCCGTATGGCCAACCAGCAGCAGACGGCCTTGGTTGTTGGAAAGGGAATCCGCAAGAGTCACCGTAGTCTGAAAAGAAGAAGGAACACTGGCGACAGGGACTCCCCACAGAGCGGCTTCAGCGTGATCGATCGCTTGGTTGATGGCCCCAAGCAGCCGGGTACTGGATGAAGCAGTGTCGGTCGAAGCCCCGATTTGGGTACTGGCCGAGGCGCTGACCGAGCCACTGAATTTCGTCACACCATCCGATAAAACCCCTTGAAAAAAGAGGATGTCGCCATCGTGGACCGAAACGCCATTGAAAAAACCCCCATTCCCGAGGGTAGCTGTCGTCGTGGCGGCGGTACCGCCCAAGCCCAGAGAAGATGAAAAACGGGCGAGAGAAACGGCGATATCGGTGGCATTGGTCACTCCCGTGTGCATCTGGAAGGTTTGGGTGCTTTCATCATAACCCGGGAGAAACTGCTCGTAGCCCTTTTTTGTCTGAATGATGTTCAGGAAATGGGTTCCGCTGGCGAGGGTGTTGGCGCCAGGCCCCTGATCGATCCGGACACCGAAATTTTGTGCCCCATCTTGGCCTGCTTTAATCTCCGCCGTAACCCCATAAGTCCCATTCAGGAGTTTGTTGGTTCCAAATTGGGTTGTATTGGCGATTCGAGCGATCTCGTCAATACTTTGAAACACTTCATCCTGAATGGCTTGCCGGGCCTGAATATCATTGACACCGGTATTGGCTGCCTGGATGGCTAAAACACGGATCCGATCCAACCGCTGGGTCATTTCTTCCATGGAACTTTCGGCGACGTTGATCAGATTGATCCCATCCTCCGCGTTCATCATGGCTCGGTCCAAACCCCGGACTTGGGATTTCAACCGGGTGGCGATCGTCATGCCAGCGGCATCATCGCCGGCACGGTTAATACGAAGGCCGGAAGAGAGACGTTCGATCGATTGGGTCATGCGCCGTCCTGCCCGATCCAAGTTGGTGTAGGCGTTCAGCGCGGTGATATTGTTATTAATTCTGGATATACTCATGATTTTCCTCCATGAAACAACAAGCCAGCATCCATGCCGGCCTTGCGAATTTGGGTTTCCGGCATCACGCCTCCTGTCTGCCTTGCCTGGATCCCCCCGCGAAAGAGGGAATGGATACCGGAGCGTCGAGTGAGGCGCTTCGGTACAGCAATGCAGAGCCAAGTGGCATGAAGGGTGTGCAGCAACAAGTTCCAGGCGAATGAAGGAAAGGAAAGAGAAGGTGGGTGCCGACTTCGCGAAGCGAAATATCCTTTCCAGGGGGTGCTATTCGTCCTGGGTATGCCTGAAGTGGAAATCCAATTCGACAGCAGGAAATCCTGTATACCAGATAAAAGCCGTGTTAGCATCCGCGCCCGCGGTCCCCAGGGAGTCAACCTGAGCCACCCATACAGGTGGAAGCGGGTTATGTGAGTGTGGAAAACGTAGGGGAATCCTTTCTTACGCTTTGTTTATGGCGATCTCGTTCGCACGCTGATTTTTCATGATTCTTCGACCCGCAACGGTTGAAGCAGATTGCATTGTTCCACGTGGCCCGGTTGCGGTTGGATTGCACTGGAGAGTTCTTGGGGGACCCAAAGAGGAGAAGAATCCGATGCCACCGGGCTATCCTCTTTTTGTCTTCTTTCGGACAAGGCCGGGTGCAAGGCCTGCCCGCACGGGGTCTCAAGAACCCTCCACGCTGAGTTTCCATGGCTGGTTTCTTCTTTCCATTCCAGAGAAGGCAGGAAAGCCCTCACTCCATCGAATGGACGGAGGAAGAAAAAATTCTTGATCCATCGGATGGCGGTATGAGGAACCATTCGCACAATGGTTTTCCTGGATCCCCATGTATATTCGGCCGCTCTCGCACAAGACGGACGAAAAAAGGGTACTGGATGATTCGAAGAGACCATGATCCATTCCTCTTGCCTTGGCCTCGGTGGGATTCGTGTCGCACCACGACTTCCGCGAGGGCCGGGAGGCTGCCATCCCAGGAAGGCGATGGCAGCCTGACAGTGTGTTGAAATCTGGAAAGATTTACTTTGTTGGGTTGAGCCCCCATCTCCTATCCCTCAAAGACGCCAGAGGGAAGTCAGGCTGGGTTGGCATCAGCTCAAGGCTTTCCGCGAGAGATCACAAAACCCTTGAGACGATGCCAAATTTCCATTTTGTAGTTTTACTCTCGGGTGGGGAGGCGGAGCAGACTCCCCACCCGATCGTCCGTTGAACTTTGCCGAAGCCAAACGGTGCGGTAACTTTTTAGCCGAGAAGCGATAGCAATCCGTGCGGGAGGAAGTTGGCTTGCGCCAAGACTGACGTTCCCGCCTGGAAGAGAATCTGATTGGATGTAAAAGCCGAGGTTTCCGCCGCCAAGTCCAC
>JAVFAP010000010.1:0-17385 GCA_034002445.1 bacterium
CCCCGCCATACGTCATCAACACCCGGCTGCCGGCTGGGATTTCCTGTGCCAGGGCCGCAATCTGCCCCTTTCCAAAATGAATACGGACGGGATTATGAAACATAAAGTTATGCATCGCCTTACCTCTCAGTCATGGATTAGCCACATTCCCCGCACCCACACCAATGCAAGGGCTCATGAATTTCTCTATAAAATACTATACCAAAGTTTCAAACTGCCAATCCTCCAGCCTCATTTTCCGCCTGCCCTCAGGCTCCCTTTCCCAGCCCGGCAAGGATATGGGGGACAACCAAACCCTGGATTTCCCTCCAGGGCACCCCATAATACCTGCACAGATCCTCTCATTTCACCGTAGGAGCAAGCCCCATGCGAATCCGCCTAATCCTCTTGCTGTTCTTGATCCTTTGCCTCGGCGAGACCGGGCAAGTCAGTTACGCCCAAACCCTACCCAGCATTCTCGACCAGACACAATCCACCGAATTTCCACGGCAATTTGTGCCAACCGATGCCAATCTGCTGGATGTTGGCGAGGTAGAGGCCTTGCATCAGGCGTTGTTGATCCGCGAAATCCTTTCCCTGGCTGACCTGGAGCAATTCATCCTCGATTGGAGTGAACTCCAGTCCTGCCTGAGCCAAGTTCTGACTGTCGCATCGATTCGAGTATCTCAAGACACCCAAAATGAGCAGTACGAGAACCAGTACCTGGCAATTATCGAAGAGATCGAACCCCTCGCAACCATGTTGACCGCGGGGTTAATTCAAAAACTGCTGAGCAGCCCTTTTCTGACAGAATTGGATCCATCAAAGTATGCGATTGCGCTGCGCGATTTCCAAAGCGATATTCAACTATATCGCGAAGAAAATGTTCCTTTGCAAATGCAGGAGCAGTTACTTATCCAGCAGTTTGAAAAGATCATGGGCTCGATGACCGTCCAGTTTGACGGATCAGAAAAATCCATTGCCCAACTGACACCATACCTGGAAAGAACCGATCGGGCACTGCGGCAAAAAGCCTGGGAAGCCCGCGCGACTCGCCGCCTGCAAGACCGCGAAGCCCTGGATGCGTTGTTTGATCAGATGGTCCAGTTACGTACACAAATGGCCCAAAACGCGGGCTACGACAATTATCGAGATTATATGTATGTGGCAAATAAACGCTTCGATTACACCCCCGAAGACTCCATCCGCTTTCATGAGACGATCGAGTCACTTGTCGTTCCGCTCGCGCGGAAACTCACCGAGCAGCGCCGCGCCACCATGGGCCTCGACACGGTCCGCCCGTGGGATACCCTGGTCGATCCCTTGGGCCGCCCTCCCCTCCAGGCATTTGACACCGCCGAAGAATACACCAGCGGAATTCGACGAATCTTCGCCCGGATTCATCCCGATTTGGGAGACCACTTTGGCCGGATGGTCCAACTCGGTTGCCTGGACTTGGAAAGCCGGATCGGGAAGTCGCCCGGCGCGTTTTGCGCACCCCTCGATGAAATCCGCTATCCCTTTATCTTCGCCAACGCGGTAGGGTCTCTGCAAGATATCAGCAATCTGTTGCATGAAAGCGGCCATGCTTTTCATACCCTCGAATCCCGCACTCTGCCCCTGGTATACAGCCGTAGTAATGTTCCGCTGGAGTTTGCCGAAGTGGCTTCCATGAGCATGGAATTGGTCGGCTTTGCGTATCTGGATGAATTTTTCTCTCCAAGCGAAGTCCGACGCGCGCAAACCAGCCAACTCCTCGAGTTCATCGAACTACTTCCCTGGGTCAGCCGTATCGACTTATTTCAGCACTGGGTCTACACCCACCCCAATCACACCCAGGAGGAACGGGATGCCTATTGGCTGGAATTGTTCGACCGCTTTGACACCGGAACGGACTGGTCTGGCCATGAAAACGAAAAAGAAACCGAATGGCACCGTCAAGTCCACATCTTCGAAGTGCCGTTCTACTACATTGAGTATGGAATCGCACTCTTGGGGGCTTTGCAGATTTGGAAAAACTACGACGCCAATCCTGAAGAAGCCATCCAGCAGTACCGGGCCGCCCTGACTTTGGGCAACACCCGAACCTTGCCGGAACTCTTCACTGCGGCGGGAGCCCGTTTCGATTTCAGCGAAGAGACCATCCGTCCTTTGGTCCTTTTGATGGAAGAACAACTCATGGAAACCTCTCACAGCCCCAGGGCAAAATCCCTGCACTGAATGATCCAACGAATCCATTGCAAAGCGCGAACGGGGTAGAATGGTTCTGCCCCGTCTTGCTTATGGGTCAGGCTTCCACTTTTTCCACGGCTTGCCGGTCCGCCTGGAATCTCAACCAGGCTTCGGAGATAATGAAACATCGCTCATTTTATACCTGTCGAAAGGAACCGAAACCGTGCCGAGCCGTCCCCTCTCCGCATTGATCTTGTCATGGGCCTGCGTCACCCTGACCTGGGCCCAAACCCCAGCCATCGCTAAGGCAGATTCTCCCATGCAGACCCCCCCCGATATCACCCAGCAAACCCAATCCATCGAGTTCCCCCATCACTTTGTGCCCAACGACGAGGACCTCACCCAGTGGACACAGATCGAACCGCTTTTCCAACAACTCATACAGCAGACCCCGGATTCCCCGCAGGCCTTGGAACAATGGCTGCTGGACTGGAACGAGTTGCAGGCCTGCCTTAGCCAGGCAAAATTGAGCCGTTATATCCAGATGACCTGCCATACCGACGATCCCGCACGGGAAGCGGCCTATCTGCATTTTGTCGAAGAAATCGATCCGCTGTGCAAGCCCCTCCACTTTCAACTCAAAAAACAGTTTCTCGCCAATCCCCATCGCGCGGCATTGGATGCTACCCATTACGCGGTCCTCTGCCGCGACCTGGAAGCGGATGTGAGCCTCTATCGCGAGACCAATATCCCCCTGGAAACCCAGGATGACAAACTGCGGCAGCAGTACCAAAAAATCAACGGCGCCATGACGGTCCAGTTTGAGGGGGAAGAAAAAACCCTGCAACAACTGGCGCCCTATTTGGAAGAAACCGATCGGGCCCTGCGTCAAAACGCCTGGGAAGCCACCATCAACCGCCGCGTGCAAGACCAGGAAGCGATGGACGATCTCTACGATGAGATGATCCAACTCCGCACGCAGATCGCCAAGAACGCGGGCTATGAGAATTACCGGGACTATATTTTTGTTCAGAAGAAACGGTTTGATTACACCCCGGATGATTGCATACGTTTCCACGAGACCATCGAAAAATGGGTGGTCCCCCTCTCTCGCAAACTGGCGGCACAGCAGCAAAAAGCGCTTGGGCTCGACACCTTGCGCCCCTGGGATTTGGAAGTCGATCCCCAAGGGCGGCCCCCGCTCAAGGCCTTCGACACCATCCCTGAATTCACCCATGGCATTCAGCGCATCCTCACCCGCGTCCATCCCGAACTTGCCGCCCAATTCGAGGAGATGAACCGGCTGGGCAGCCTGGATTTGGGCAGCCGCAAGGGCAAAGCCCCCGGCGGCTATTGCGAGACCTTGGAAGAAATCCGCCGCCCCTTTATCTTCATGAACGCGGTCGGCATGCAGGATGACGTGGAGACCCTGCTGCACGAAAGTGGCCATGCCTTCCACGCCCTCGCCAGCCGAACCCAGCCCCTCTACGCCTACCGCTACTACGTCCCTCTGGAATTCGCGGAAGTGGCGTCCATGAGCATGGAACTGTTTGGCATCAATTATTTGACCGAATTTTATGCACCAGAAGAAGCCCAGCGCGCCAAGCGCAAGCAGATCGAGGCGATCATCCATTTCCTCCCCTGGATGGCGCGGGTTGACGCCTTCCAGCACTGGGCTTACACCCACCCCAACCACACCCGGGCGGAACGCGCGGCCGCCTGGCTGGATTTAGAAAGCCGCTTTGACGCCCGCGCTGACTGGAGTGGTTTTGAAAAGGCCAAAGCCGTCGAGTGGCACCGCAAACTACATTTCTTCGAATACCCGTTCTACTATATTGAATATGGTATCGCCCAAGTGGGCGCGTTGCAATTGTGGCGCAATTTCAAGGAAGATCCCACCCGCGCGGTCCAAGATTACCGTACCGCGCTGGCGTTGGGTAACTCCCGCCCCCTGCCCGAACTCTTCGCCACCGCGGGCGCGAAATTCGATTTTAGTGAAGCCACCATCCGCCCCCTGATCCAACTGCTGGAAGAAGAACTCGCGGCCTTGCCCGAATAAGCCGCATGAACCGCAAGGGACTGGGGATGGGCAGACAACCCATCCCCAGATTCCCCCAGATTCCCCCAGATGAAAGCCACCATGAACAGCCGTGACCGCGTCTTAACCGCTCTCGCCCACCAACAGCCCGACCGCGTCCCCCTCGATTTCTGGGCGGAAGCGCCGGTATGGCACACCTTGCTCAACCATACCGGAGCTCAAACCAAGCGCGAACTACTGGAGTTTCTGCAGATCGATTTGCGCTGGGCCGATCACCACTACACCGGTCCCGGGGCCTATGCGCCGGGTGGGGAGAGTTTCGAAAACATGTGGGGAGAGCGCTTTCTCCGGCAACCGGACGGGACCTTCCTCGCCAACGGCGGCGCCCTGCAAGACGCGACACGGTTCGATCAGATCGAGGCCCATCACTGGCCCCAGCCCGATTGGGTTTCGCACCGGCATCTGAAGGAACAACTGCGGAGAGACCAGGATTACGCCATTTTGTATGGCTATGCCGACATCTGGCAGCGGATGGCGATGGTCCGGGGTTTGGAAGAGATGTTCTTCGATATGCTGGAGCGGCCGGACTGGGTGGACTACATGACCGGCCGACTTACCGCCTTTTACTACAACGATTGGATTCGGGCGTGGGAAAGCAGCAGAGGCCGGATTGACATCTTCTTCCTCATCAGCGATCTGGGCAGCCAGCGAGGGCCCTTGATCAGCCTGGAACATTTCCGGCGCTTCGTCAAACCACAGATTGTAACGATGGCCCGGCTGGCCCACGCGTTTGGGGCTAAACTGCTGTTCCACTCCTGCGGCTCGGTCCACGCCTTTATCCCCGACCTGATCGAGGCCGGGGTGGATATCCTCAATCCAATCCAAACCCGTTGCACTGGAATGCATCCCTTGCAATTGAAGCACGAGTTCGGGCGCCAAATCGCTTTCCATGGCGGGATGGATGTCCAACATCTCCTGCCCCACGGAACTTCGGAGGAAGTGCGAACGGCGACGCGGGATTTGATCGATACGATGAATGAGGGAGGCGGATATATTCTATGCCCCAGCCATACCCTGCTGCCCGATATCCCCATCGAGAACATCATACAAATGTACAAAACGGCCCAGTCCGCGTCATGACGGCAGCACGATCAAATTATCGTAACATGTAAAAGTGGGAAGAAAAAATTGAGGGAAAGAGAAGAACGGAGGAGGAGGGATTCGAACCCCCGATACGGTTCCCCGTATATCCGCTTTCGAGGCGGACGCCTTCAGCCAACTCGGCCACTCCTCCAATGGGCAGCACCATTCCGCTGTCCGGTCCCATATTATAAGTAGCCGAGCGGGAGAGGCGAGGGCTAAACCTCAAAAAATGAAATTTTTCTGGAAAAAAGCGAGGCAGACCTACCGCAAACGGGCAAAGAAGGCGGCCAGCAAAGCTTCACACTCGGCTTGGCGCAAGCCAGGGTGGACCAGAACCCGATGATTCAATCGGGCGTCTTCCAACAGATGGTAGAGGCTTTCCACCCCGCCGGCCTTGGGATCCGAAGCCCCATAGTACAAGTGCTGGATATGCGATTGGACAATCGCCCCCGCGCACATGATGCAAGGCTCCAAGGTGCAGTACAGCGAACACCCAGCCAGACGCCAATCCCCCAGTTCCGCCGCCGCGTCCCGCAGCGCCAGAATTTCCGCATGGCCAGCGGGATCATTTTTTTCTTCCCGCTGGTTCCGCCCTCGGCCGATCACCGCATCCTCCTTAACCACAATCGCTCCGATCGGCGCATCCCCCTGCGCGAACGCGATGCGGGCTTGGTTGAGAGCCAGGCCCATAAAATAGTCATGATCCCGTGGTGGTGCCATTTGTAAATCCTTCTGGAAAAATGGGAATCGGGTCGAACCCAACGCCCCCGGCATCCTGGGCGGATTTCCTTGCTCCCTGCCCTGCTTGGTTTTTCCCGTTACCTTCCCCCTCGGGGGGGAGTAGAATATGGAAGAAGAGTTTATACCCAATGGGTGGTATTTTATCATTTTTTCTGGTTTAATGCTATCAATGGGATTGAAGCACTGTCATATCGGTGTGCCATTTTTGAGACACTCGTGTGCAATCCCCAACAGGGAAGAAGGCTAAAATGGAAAAAGCATCGAATAACACGGCCTTTGCCCGCCTCTCTTCCATTTCCGAATCTGGAACAAATATTGCTTGCAATAGATAGAGTAAACTTGGGTAAAAGGAGCCGGACATGTCTCCCAAAGTGAAACGCAAAGAGATCCTCGAAGACCTTAAAAATTTTTCGAAAAAAGCATTGAACAAACTGGCCAAAATGTTTGAGGTCAAAGGGCGCAACAAGATGAAAAAAACAGACTTGTTAGAGGCGCTGGATTCCAAGAAGATCAACACCAAGAAGTTGGCGACCGCCAGCGAAAAAATCAAGAAGAAACAAGAAAAGAAAATGACGAAGTCCACGGACAAAAAACCGATCCAACCGGTGCCGGACGAAAAACTCCAGGTTCATCCCGAAGAGTCCCCCTCCTCGATCCCTGCCCAGGAAATCCCGGCTGAACCGGTGGAAGCGGGAACCCTCTGGCTGGGCGAAGAAGGGCCCGATTTACCCGATTCGTATGGCATCACCCGGCTGCAAGCGTTGCCCCGCGATCCGTACTGGGCCTTTGTGTACTGGGAAATCTCCGAGACCACCCGCAACCGCCTGCTGAATGAAGAAGGCGAATGGGTATTTGATACCACCATGCCTATTCTCAAAGTGATCGGGGAAACCCAGGAGGTCGTGCAGGAAGTCCCGGTCTTGCTCGACGCCCGCAGTTGGTATATCTGCCTGCCGCCCAGCGGTCGCTACGCCTTTGACCTGGGATTGAAACACCAGGATGGCCGCTTCCTGTCCCTGATGCAGTCCAACTGGATCCTCCTGCCTCCCGCCGAACCCAGCCACCTGACCGGCGATGAAGAATGGGCGATCATCGAGGAGAAATATGAGCAACTCCTGAAGATCTCTGGGGGTATGGAAATGGCTGGCCGGGGCGGATCGGCAGAAGCCGTTCCCCACGTCTTACGCCACCGGGTCCGGGTTCCCTGGAAGGTTCCGATTCTGCAAGATCTCTCCGCTTCCGGTGCATGGGGCAAGAGCGGGAGACCACTCAGCGGCCGTCCCGTCAGCGGTCAGGGGTTGCTGTAACCCAATTCATCAAGTTCATCCCAAGAAGAGCGAGAGAAACACTCGCTCTTTTTTTGCATTCTTTCAAAAAGAAAAATCCCGGCTCGCCGAGGGGGCTTGCCGGGATGGGACTTGCTGGTAGCAGCGCAGGGATTTGAACCCCGAACCTTGCGGATATGAGCCGCACGCTCTAACCACTTGAGCTACGCTGCCTTAAATTTCAGTTGTTATTCTAATTACAAATTGGATTTATGGAACAGTTCTGATCAAAGAAAACGCAATTTTTTTCCTGCTTTTCGTGCTCTGGCTTCCAACTCCATCGCTCAAGCAGACGAAAAAGAGCCATGCCGGGCAAGGCATGGCTCGGAATAGCTTTTGATTGGGTGCGATCCTTAGGCAACCAGTTCGTCGTTGGAGAAAAACAAACGGATTTCCCGCTCCGCGCTCGCTGGGGAATCACTGCCATGAACAATATTCTGGGTAAACGAATTGCCAAAATCCCCCCGGATGGTCCCCGGAGCGGCCTCGACACTATTGGTCTTGCCCATCAGATTGCGGGCCGACGGGATGATTTCATGGCCTTCCCAGACCATCGCGACGATGGGGCCCCCCGTGATGTATTCGATCAATTCCGGGAAGAAAGGTTTGCTTTTGTGTTCCCCATAGTGCTCTTCCGCCAAGGCGACCGGCACCTTCATCAGTTTCATGCCAACCAGGATCCAGCCTTTGCGCTCAAAACGGGAGATGATTTCCCCGCACAGTTTGCGTTCGACCCCATCCGGTTTAATGAGTAACAGCGTTCTTTCCATCTTCATTCCTTTTTCATCTATTATTGTGTTCAACCCCTGCGTTGGTTGAGTCAATTCGATTCTATCCCGCTAGAGGAGATCGAGACAGGCTCGGAGGGGCTCGTAAACGAAGGGATTTCCACATCCCCCCGGATCCGGGCCAGGACCGTCTCCAAATTCTCGGAGGGGATGGTCCGGACAGCCAGGATTTCATACCGGCCTGTGTGCCGAGGTAGTTCAATCTCGATCAATTCGCCCGCCATATGGCCTATGAAGCAAGCGGCAAAGGGCGCCTGGTACGATAAGACATTGTTGTCGGGATCGGATTCCCACGGTCCGAGCATCATGTAACTTTCGACCACATCACTCCCGACGGGTTTGATATCGAACTGGGTTCCAAAGAGAATTTCATCTCCTTTCACCTGGTCCAGTTCCACCGCGCGGGCTTGTTGCAGCATATCCTGAAGTTCGGAGGTTTGCGAAGCCAACAATTTCTGCTTGTCCTTGGCGGCGTGGTACTCGGCGTTTTCTTTCAAGTCCCCGTGGCCGCGGGCAACCTCGATTTCTTTCACAACTGTGGGCAGATCGATTTCGATCAGCCGTTTCAGCAAGGTTTGTTTGACCACGAGCGACTCCTTCAGGCACTGGAGCCCTTCCGGGATCAAGCTTTCCTTGATGGTCGAGGTCTCGAACAAGGTGGGGAAGCGGGCCCGGATAATCGTCGTCAAGTCGGAGGAAGTCCGCCCATCCAAGCCATCGTTGGTCTGCGAACGGCGGTAAATTGCCTGGGCAACCGACTCATCCGCCGATTGAATATGCTTTTTGAAGAGGGCATAGTGGTTACGGCGGATTATTTCCCGCGCTTCTCCCGCCACTTTGCGCAGCCACGCCGATTCATCCTTTTCGCGCCGCTTCGCCTGGCTGGTGAGATAATCGGTGAGGATCAAGAGGCGTTCAATCATCGCCGGAGGATTGATTTTGCCTTCCAGCCAATCCACTTCGCCCATCAATCCCTTCTTAGCCAGCCAGATAAAGGTTTGGGGATATTTCCGGAACTCACTGACGGCCGTCTCGACCACGGTCATAATCAGATCGAGCCGATCGGAGCGGACCAGGAATTCCGCGATTTCGTCCCGAACCTGGATATCTTCCTCCAAAAGTTTTTGCTGGAACGATTCTTCCCAGGATTCCGGATGGAATGCCTGAAAGCGTTTGATGAAACGCAGTTCATGGTTTTTAAAGCGAAGCCGCTTGATGACCTGGATGCACTTAGGCACATCCATGAGTACTTCCAACAGCAAATCTTCCGGCATCGACTCCAGGGTGGGAACCAATTCCTTCAAATCTTCATTGGTGTACCACATTTCCACTTTCTCGGTAGCGGATTTGCGGTAGGGCGCGATGGTATGGAGCCGTTTGGAGAAATGGCGGATCACCGCATCCTGGATATCGGTCTTCTTGGTGGTGCGCAGATATTCATAGATCATATCGACCTTATCCCGGGGGAACTTGGTCTCGTCGAAACGCTGCAAGAGTTCGTCTTCGTCACTGGTCGCCTGTTCGCGCAGGGTGTAGGTTTTCGCCGCGCCTCCGGTAACCGAGATAAAAGGATCCCGGCGCATCTCGGAGTTGGTTTTGGACCACCAAGTGGACCAGCCCTTTGCAGGGAGAACGGCGGGACATAATTTTTCCTTGATTTCTTTCGCACTCATGTCCCTGCCAAAGCTCTTCAATAACACTTTGACCAGTTGCAAGGGATCGTCGCTGGCCAAGCGCTGCAACTCATCTTTTTGGGTTACCAGAATCACGCGGAAATCGTCACTCTTTAAATTTTCCACGATGTTCCGCGCCAAGTTGACATCCATCTGGTGTTTGCGTTTCCGCTGGAAATTGATCGTGACCCGTTTGCGCAACATGCTGAGATCGGTGACTTTTCCGATCCCCCAATCCGAATGCATGACATACGAATTGGGCATAAAACCGGCAAACGTTTCCACATCGTTCAACGCTTCTTCCAGGTTACGCTCTTTACGAATATCAGAAAAATCCAGGATTTCATCAAAGTGGGGGGAGTCGGCGTACATCTGTTCGAGGGTGGAGATAAATAAGGTCCGGAGGCTGTCATCCTGGGGGGTGTAGGCAAAGATTTTCTTGAGTAAGCGGTATTGCCCTTCCCAGTTCTTGCGCCGGGTTGTGACGGGGATGGTTAGTTTGAGCAAGGCCGCGGCTTTTTGATGGTGCTTGATTTCATGTAAACGATCGGTGATCGAGAGGAGGAAGGTCAGGTTATCGGGAGCAAGTTCGATGTATTCTTTCCATATTGCCTCGATCTGGTCATATTGCCTGTCCGCCGTAGCCACTTCCATGCTCTTTTCATAATGGCGGAGGGCATCCAAAACCTGGCCCTTCTCTCGATAATGCTGTGCCAGTTTGACCGATGTCTCCATGATCCGGTCTTTAATATCAAGCAATTTCTGGAGGGCGGCCTCGTACTCTTCTTCCTTTTGATCCAGCCTTTCCAAGGCTTGGACCAATGCCCGCCACGCATAAGAACAATCGGCCTCGGTTTTCACATGGTTACGAGTTTCTTTCAAAACCTCTTCCCATTTTTCGTGCTGACGCAACAAATTCAGTTCGTCTAATGTTATCATACTTGTTCTTCCACCCAAAAATTCGTTTCTTTGCTGTGCAAACTAGATATCATAGCAGGCAAACGGAACAAACCTTAGACTTGGATAAGGAAGATTGAAGAACAACCAGCAACTCTGCCCATTTCCCCCTGTTACCTCACTTCGATTTCCAACAGTTTCAGCCCCGCGCTTTCTTGAATCGCATACCCCGCGCCACACTCCGGGCAAATGAACATGTGCCCAATCAAGTCATCGGCATGGACAATCTGCTTCAACCCACAGTTGGCACAGGCGTACTCTTCCACATACTCTTCCACTTCCAACGCCGCCCCCTCCAGCAGGGTGTTTTCGGTCAGCATCTCCCAGGCCTGGCGCAAAGGTTCCTCGGCAAAGGTGCTACCCCGCTGAAACCGCAGCCGTTGCACCGATTCGATGTTCTCTTCCTTAAGATGCCTTAAAATCTGCTCCACCACTTGTTCCACGATCGAGTATTCATGCATGGCTCTCTCCAATCCTTCCTTAATGTAAAACTCCCCCTCCCGCTCCAAGCGAAAGGGGGAGGTATTACAAATCTTCGTATCGTATTAATATTCTATAATCCGAATATCTTTCCAGAAGGTCTCCATATATGGGCCTGCATGAATCTGGAAGGCCAGGATCCCCTTGAGGCGGGTGGGATCGCTGTGTTCGATGGTTTTGATTCCATTGATAAACAGTTCCACATCCGGCCCGATCGCGGTGATTTCGTAGGTGTTCCAGCCATCCCAATCGATGATTTTGCTGGAATCAAACGGCGGTCTGACCAAAATCCCTTTTTCACTCTGGTCATACAAATGCCCGCTGATCCAGTCGCTGCCGGAAGCCAGATCGGCTTGGAACCCATGCACCATTTTTTCGGATTCAACCGCCCAACTCCGGAACTGAATCCCCGAGTTTCCCTGCGCAAATTTGAACCGCAGCGAGAGATGGAAATCGCTGTACTCCTTATCGGAAAGCAACCACCCGTAATTGCCTTGATCCGAGCAGCCAACCAGGGCGCCATCCTTCACGGTCCAGATGGCATCGCCGAATGGAGTCCAGTTGGTCAGGGTTTTGCCGTCGAAAAGGGAAACCCAATCCTTGGCATCATTTATTTCTAAAATGCGGAGATCGGTCCATTGCATGGCGGCCCCTTCTCCTGGCTGCATCTGCAAGGCCAAGAGCCCCTCTTTCGCCCCATCGGGATCGTGCAGGTCCACCATGACCAGCCCGTTGACCACGATCATGATATGGTCGCCGATCGCCGAGATTTCGTACTCGTTCCAGTCATCCTTGTTAAACCAGGCTTCCGCCTTGATTTCACTGGCTTTCAGCATCCCACGCTTGTTTTCCTCGATGAGAGACCCCGTCGCGGTGGGGCGGCCGGGATCCAGATTGCATTGGTACCCAATCATCTTATCCTCTTCCAGCCAACTGCGGATCTGAATCCCACTGTTGCCACCGCTCCATTTGAAACGGGCACGAAAAACGAAGTCCCCATATTTTTTGTCCGCGACCAGCCAGCCCATCTCCTCGCCGGTCCCGTTCTCAGACAGAACGCCACCCTCGGCGGTCCATTCGGGCGAGCCAAGGACTTTCCATCCGTCTAAATTCTCTCCATTGAACAGAACAGACCATTTTTCCGCCATCGCCAAGCCTGGCACAAAACTGATCACCGCGACAATGGATACAATCAAACCAAACTTTTTCATACCTAGAACTCCCATTCGTTCCATTGGATTGTTATCGATCCTCATACCATACATGAATCTGGATTTTCTTTCTAATCCAGGAAAAGACAATTGATGGAAAAACCACCCCTGACCGATCCCTTTCCAAAGGCAGGATCCACCCTCACTTTCTAAAAAGGCTTTACTCTTCATACCATGTGTATTATGATCAATCGATTTATCATAAATCCAAAACAATTTAACAGATGGAGGAAGAAGCGATGAAAAAATGGTTCATTTGGCCCAGTCTCCTGGTTTCTCTTTTGTTGGCCCCCTACGTGGCGCAATGCCAAGTGGAGGATGGATTCAAAGTATGGATAACCGAGTGGGATTCAGGCAGTCTCAGCACCGGCTACCCCATCGTGGAATGGACCTACGATGCGGATGCAGGGTTCTGGGATGCGGAACTCCCCCTCCTCGATCTCCCCTTGATCCAAAATGATCAAGACTATGAGGGTCCGATCTTCGACATGGGCATGGATATGATCGAACTGAATGGCACCTTGCTGGCGGTACTTGCCGTTTCCAAAGGGGATAGCCATTTTCCCAGCAAGGGCACCGAATTTCAGATCCGCAAGATCAACCAGGATGGGTTTTGGGCTCCGATACAAAACCCCATCCATACCACGCCAGCCGCAGTGAGTCCCTTGGGTATCGATATTTTCAAAGCCGGTAACTCTCTCTACTTGGCCTGGGTTGAAGATAATGACGCCGATGGGCCGAAAAGCAACAAGGGGGAAATCTACCAGATGCGGTTGACTCAAAACGCGGACGGGACCCTTGCCGCCGTGGAAAGTCCGGTGTTGATTTACTCTCACACCCTGAATTGGGGCGGAACCCATCCAGGCAATGGGGGGATCAACGGCATCGCCGCCTGCGATTGGGACGGGGATGGGGATACCGATTACGCCATTTCCCAAATGTATTATGGCGACAGCCCCGCATCCAGCGGAATCTTCATTCTGCTCCAAACCGCACCCGGCGTATGGGCCACCTCACTGAAGGAAGTCCATTGGACCTCCCCCGGCTCTGGCTCTGAAGCGCTGACCTGCTGTGATATCGATGGCGACAATCAATTGGATTTCCTCAAAACCAACGAGGCCGAGGGCAACTGGTCTCAGGTCTATTGGTACGAGAAAAATGGAGACGTTCTAGAACCACGAGATCTGATCATCGATTGCGGCTATGAAGCCCAAGCCTATGATTTCTCAGTCGGCCATATCTTCGGTCTCTATGCCGGAGAACCGGTTTCCACGGGCACCTCGGTCCAAAACTGGGAACTGCAATAAAAATTTACAACATGAATTAATCTTGAATAAAATCATGCCCCCTCTTCAAGCAGTATCGAGGGGGCAATTTTCAATAATTCCGCAAAATTTGAGAATTCACAAAAACCGGGGAGCCGGGCGGCTCCCCTTGCGAAAGAAGGAAACACAGAGAGAAAAAGGTTGAGAGAATTGGATTTTAGAATTTATTGCACTTTCACTTCGATCCGTTTCTCGAGCTTTTGCATTTTGGGAAGAGTCAGGGTCAACACCCCGTTCTTCATCACCGCGTCGATCCGTTCCACATTGATTTCGTCCGAGATTTCAAACTGGCGGTAGAACTGACCCCACTCAAATTCACGGTAGATGGTATCACCCATCTGCGCAATCTGAGGGGAAGCCTGCACGGTCAGCGTGCCTGCCTCGACCTTAATCTGCACGGTGTCTTTTTCCGCGCCAGGCAGATCGGCAACCACAACCAGTTTGTCTTCCTGTTCATAAATATCCACGGCAGGATAGTAAAAGCGCTGATCGGAGCGGGTGCCTTCCTTTGAAGAAACGGCATGACTTTCTTGCACAACAGGCGTGGTTTTTTCGGCCATGATATATTCTCCTTTCTGATCCGCCTTGCCTTACTGGACCTTGATTTCAATCTGTTTGGGTTTCGCTTCTTCTTTTTTGGGCAGAGAAATAGTCAGAATCCCTTGTTTGTAATTCGCTTGGACCTGATCCCGATCGATCGTCATCGGCAGTTCGATCGTCCGGACAAAACGCCCGGCTGCCCGTTCGCTGCGATGGAACGCTTCCGGCTTGATATTGTCCGCCGATTTAATTTTCTCGCCCGAAAGGGTTAAAACATTACCGGTGATGGAGATCGTCAGGTTGTCCGGATCGATCCCAGGCGCCAACGCCTCGACATGGTAGGTATCCTTGTCTTCACTCAGGTTAATCAGCGGATATTGCCGCGCCCCATACCCAGGGAGAAACGCAGATCGACGAAAAGACCGTTCCGCCGGTGTCATGAACGAATGGAAGATTTGATCCATCTCCCGCCGCAGTTGATCCATTTCATCGAACAGATTCCAACGAGTAACCATGATCACATCTCCTTTCTATACATTGACCAGTGCTTGGTTTGTTTTTAACTGACATCTAAATAATTAGCAATATCCATGCCACATTAATAAATACTTTTATTACAGATACTTACACAACACAAAGCATAATCATTCCATGGTCATATTGGCACACATCGCGATTTTCCCGATGGAAATGCGCAATTCCGGCACAAAAACCGCGCCAATCCTGCGCGCGGTTTTTCGTTCATTTATGCGATTTCGCTTGTGTCAATCCATCAAATGCAGTTTCCAATCCTGCACCGCGGGCAGGGGGATGGGGTCGGGCGGGTTGAGAGCCACCGCGATGGCGTGATCCGCGTAGACAAAGCCATAGCCTGTAAAATAATCCACCCCCGGTTCGGCGATATCCGTCGCGCAATAGCGCATCAGATCAAGAATCTGGGGAGCCGTCAGGGCCGGATTGGCTTGCCGCATCAAGGCCGCAATTCCCGCGGCAACCGGCGCAGCACAGGATGTCCCTGTAAAGTTGGGCAGCGTATCCTCGTCAAAAGCCAAATCCCTGCCAAAAAAACTGGTATTGAGCCCATCGGCGCTGGCGATATCCGGCTTGAATACCAATTCCGGTTTTTCCAGCGGTTGGCCTGTATTGGAATACAGGATCTGATTCACCCCACCCCGGCTGGAATAATACACTTGGTCGATGCGGTTGGGATTGGCAAATTGTTTTCCTTCGGTAAACAATTCCAAAAAATTTACCGCCGCGACCGCGAGGCCATGGGCGGATAGGGTATGTCCAAAGGTCATCGGGGCTTCCAATAACTGGCTCCGCTCGATCATCAGGGCATTTCCCCCGTTGGACACAAACGCAAGACGAAAATTCACAGCGGGCCCATGATGCTTGTTGATAACCAGATAAAATGGCTTGAACTCGGTTTCACTAGGATTGTATAAAACCACCCGTTCTTGCGGATCGCCCATCGGTGATTCCGGCGTCCCCTGGGTTGAATCCGAAAGGTCGACAATGTTCTTCAATTCATAAGTGGGTGCGGACAACGCCAGCATGTCATAATCTGTTGTCGCGCCTGGGCCCAGCATGCCGCTGTAGGGATTTTCCCACCACAACAACACCCAGACATCCCATAGGGGTGGGACAACAACTGAAAGGTAGGGTCGATTGCCAAATCCGCTCCAGCGGTGGAAGTCGTTGCCATACGGAAACTTGGTCCAGCCCCCATCATCGCGGATGGGATCGATGTCATCATACCGCTGCTCAAACGCTTGTGAGCCATCGTTCCCGGTTGCGGTAAAATAGGCCACATCGTATTTTTCTTGCACTTCTTGGATTGCCAAACCAATCTCATCATACTGGAATAGAGATTCTGTCACCCAGAACAAATCATCCACAATCACTTGGCACCCCGCGGTTGCCAGGGCGATAATCCCCGCGGCAAAATCCGCCTTGCTATGCGGTGCGTAAAACGCCAATTGGGCTCCAGGAACCATATCATAGAGCACTTCCGCCATGCCGCGCCCTTCGTCAAGAAAAAGTTCTTTCATGGGGATCGGGTTTCCGTTTGCATCCAGGAATGCGGTCGCTTCCTTGACAATTTCCACGATGGCAGGTAATTCGCCCTTGAGTTGCGAATCGGTCCCGATAATTTCCAAAATCCCATCATGGTTGGAATCCATGTAGGATGGGGTTGCTTCGGAAATCACCCCAAACGAATCCGAAATAATCCCGATCTTGATCCCTGTCCCATCCAGATGGGGATAGCGGCTTTGCACATCCGGCAACCGCAACCCCTCCACATGCTGCCCCATAACCGAACGGACGATGGGTCGCGTTTCCGTCTCAACCGTGGTAACCATCTGGACACTCGCCAAGGTGAGCAACCGGCTGGGATCAATCGTCCCTGAAACCAAGCCCTGGTATCGCGCCGTGATGGTCAAGCCGGCTTGCCGCAACTGGTCCAGCGCTTCGGGACTGAGATTCTTCAAACGCACGCTCACCAGAACCTGCCCTTGCCCCGCACGGATCAGTTGCCGATCATCCTGAATGGATTGCACAGCCACATCCGATTGGCCAATCATCAGTTTTAAACGTGAATCCAGTTTATCGACCGGATTGGGTTTCGCCGGGACGGAAACAACCAAAGCCAGAAAGAAGGATAAGAGGGATACAATTTGGAATAACTTTTTAGGATTCATCTTATAGAGTTACATCCTTTCAAAAATTATCACAACGATATCGCAATCCGATAGAAAACAAAAGGGGGTTTCTCCTTTCAGAGAATCCACTAAGATGAGATATTCCAAATCCCCTTTTTCTGAAAGGAATTTCTCATGAATCGAACATTTCGCTGGGCCGGTCTATTCGCCCTCAGCCTGATTTTCATCCAACCCACCGCTTGGGCCCAATCTCGGGAGAGCCTATACCAGGTTTCGACAATAAACGCCTTGTTGATTGGTCTTTATGATGGAGAAACCACCTTCACTGATCTATTGCGCCATGGGGA
>JAVFAP010000011.1:0-17133 GCA_034002445.1 bacterium
CCTGCCCCGCGACCGAGGATCGGGAACGAATTGTCAAATGCTTTGACGCGGGAGCGGCCGCGGCGATCCTTAAATCGTGCCATCCCCTTCACACCCCAGGCTTGCCCGCCGGAGCCCGTCGCTTTCGTCATTCGGTCCGGGGGATTTGGGGTAGCTCCACGACCGGCAGGGAATTGCTGTCCCCCCAGCAAGCGAGCCGCTTGTACACAGATCTCTGCCAATCAAAGAATCATGTAGTAATTCCATCGCTCGCGGGCTTCTCTTTGGATAGTCGCGAGTGGATCGATACTCTGCGCTTCTTCGAGCCGCTGCAACCGCCCTGTGTTCAGCTCGATTTATTCTACCTGAATGAAGATCTCTCTCTGCCTGATACCCAAGCACGGCTTGGCACCCTGATGATGCGGTTGCGGGAAAACTGCACCCTTCCCCTGCTCCCCAAATTGAATCAGGAATTGCGGCCTGGTGCGGCCCTCGCCACGTTCAAGCATACCGGGATCGCGGGATGGTCCTTGCTCGATTCGATCCGCACGCATCTGCCATCCCACCCCCAAGCCGGGGATTCTGGGTTCCCTGTTTTTGCCCATGCCCAAGTCCCCGGTTCGGCCTCTCTGTTTGGGGGATGGCAATTACCCCTCGTGAGTGAATATGTATACAGACTCCACGCCAATTCCCCCATTAGCATTGTTGCGGGCGGGGGAGTGAATCAAGCCAGCGATGTTGTCCAGTTGCTGGCGCTGGGAGCGCAAGCGGTTCAAGTTGCGACCCCAGTCCTGGTGGAAGGCCCGGCATGGATTCGCCGAACACTGCGCGACCTCGTAACCGCCACGGAAATCCAAGCCGGCCCCGTTGCATCGCCACAGACCTTTGATAGGGTTCGCGCCCACATCGATCTTGCACAATGCTCTGGTTGTGGTCAGTGCACAGAACAACTCATGTGCAACGCGATCCGCATGACTACATGCGGACCCCAGATTCAGCCAGATCGCTGCGAAGGATGTGGTTTTTGTTTGGGACTCTGCGC
The DNA here is from genome assembly GCA_034002445.1 of bacterium. Taxonomy (GTDB): domain Bacteria; phylum Hinthialibacterota; class Hinthialibacteria; order Hinthialibacterales; family Hinthialibacteraceae; genus JAVFAP01. The sequence continues at coordinate 1,022 of JAVFAP010000011.1, forward strand.
AAACCACGCAATCCATCTTCACCCGTACTATCCCAAACCGCAATATATCACCGAAATGATTGATGGAGAGTAATCAATGATCCAGGAAATTCAATGTAAATCCATTTTGCAAAAAAGCCGTCTGCCCGAATCCCCCTACTGCTTGAACCCTTATGTGGGATGCTCGCATCGCTGTGCCTATTGCTACGCCCGCTTTATGCGCCGCTTTACCGGCCACCATGAAGACCGCTGGGGCCAGTTTGTGGATGTGAAGGTAAATGCCGACACCGTGCTGGCAAACCAGCTGCAACGTCGGCGGATCGACGGTCCCGTATTACTTGGCTCGGTGTGTGACGCCTATCAGCCAATCGAAAAAAAATATGGATTGACACGGCGTTGCATCCAATCTCTTGTCAACTATAAAATACCTTTTTCTGTTCTCACCAAATCGAGTTTGGTAGTTCGGGACATCGATCTGTTGAAAAAACTCCCCTCCATATCGGTAGGGATTAGCCTCTCCATGCGGGATGACGCCGCTCGTCGAATTGTGGAACCAGGCGCCTCTACTATTGAAGAACGCCTGGAAACCCTGAAGGTACTGCATGCCCAGGGTATCAAAACTTACGTTTTCATTGGTCCAATTTTACCCGAAATTACCTGTATCGAGGAGATTATGACCGCTGTCCGGGATGTCTCGGACGAAATATGGGGGGAGGCATTGAATCTGCGCTGTGGAAATCGGGAGGATCTCATCCAGGCTTATGCCAAATTGGGGATTCCTACCGAATGGCAAACCCTGGCAAAATCACAGAAGTACTGGAACTCGATGTCCCAGACATTCGAACAAGCGGCTCATCGCTACAAACTGCCTTTGATCGGATTTTACAAACATTAATACCACGGAGGAAAGAAATGGATTTGTTACAGAACACCCACCCCAGTTCCCAGAAGCCACATCCGGAAATCGCTTCTCCATCATTTTATTACATTTTTAGTTTATTCTCCGGAATCCTGGAGACCGGAGCCGTAGTTTCTGGCTATTGCCAATTCGGCTTCTTCGGTGGGATAGGGCTCGCGTTAGCCTATCAATTGGGTTGCCTGATCCGTAATCCATTCCACCTTTCTCTCCAAGGGGCTCTCTACATTCTGGGAGGCTCTGTGCTGGCTCTGCTTTTCCTTGGAATCGACCACCTTGGCTGGGCCATCGGTTGTGTGGCGTTGCTAAGCGGAGCCATTCAAAGTTCCCGGGAATGGCTTCTGGCTGAACTTCCACCGGTATCCCTTGTACGGAAAAGATTCGTACGAGTACTGGGATTTTCAGTAGGGATTTTCGCCGGATGGGCATGCCCTCTTGAAACCTTACTACTATCTCTGGCAATTTGTGCCTTGTTTCTCCTTTGCTTTGGTGGATTCCATTTTCCTCAAGTCCCTTGGATCAATTGGCATCACGGGGTTCGGTCGGACCGCTTTGGGATCGTGATGCTATTTCACCAAATCCATTATTTTGCGTATGCATATTACCTGCTGCTTCTGTTCGTGAGTTCGGGCAACCAAGATGCCGTCCCTACATGGATGTCAACCCTTATTGCCACGGGTTGGTTTGCCGCGGGATGGGTGTCCTATATTTCTGGGGAAGCTCTGTTGAGCAACATATTGTGCCTCCCTTCATGGAAAGCCTGTATCGTGGGGCATGTGTGGGTATCTCTCTGCCTGTTGATGATGGCGAATTCAGTCCATCATCCATTTCTGCTGGGTATGTTCTGGGTGCTGGGCGGCTTTGGAGGTGGAAGTGTCTACGCAATCAAGGATACGGCAAAAGCCTATCGATGCAAAGCCGATATGGAACTATGGGAACACCTGGGGCATGTCGCGGGCGTCCTTGTAACATTGATCGCACTCTATATCGATCCTCTCGCGTTTTCCATGCCATTTATATTGGCTCTTGCATCCGCGGTTATGACCATCGTGTTATTTAGTAGGGCCATCGCCCAGAACCCCTGTGATATGAAAATCGATACAAGAAAGACACCAAAATCCATTCGCCATGGATCATGAAAGTGCCGTAGCATATTGGTGCAGATTCTCATTGTACCACGGCACATCATCCCACAAACAGAAAGGCATCTTCATGAAAACCAATGACATCTTCCTCGCGGGAATCCTCATAACCCACATCGTCACGATCCTCCTGTTTTCCTTTTTTCTGTTTACTACGATCGGGGAAAGCACGACCGGTCCTTCACAATCCACTCCAGCAAGTTCATCCATGTGTGAAAAAAGCGCAAACCATCCCGAAACAGAACCCAACGGCCTGTGGGGACTGGAGGAATCGGAACTGGAGGAATTAGATAAACGCTTTATGCTGACCTCAGGCATTCCCCCTTCTTTAATGATAAGGGGATCAGAATGGATCAAAAACCTGTGGAATACATGGAATCAAGAGGAGAGTGGGGAAGAGAAGGAGGCCAGTCCCGTGAAGTGATTTCCCGTGGAAGACCACTCCGATTTCGCTAGAAGATAGGTAAGAGATAAAATATCGCCATGGGGTATTGCAGAAGTCAAGACGGCTCTGCTACAATTATAGCAATGAACGCTGGTTTCACTTAACGAAAGGATTCAACCCATGCTTTTATTCCTGCGCGTAGCCCAGGCCCTCTGGAGAGCCCGGTATTATATTCTGGTGTTAACGGCCATGGGAGTCGCCACCCAGTTCAATCCCTCCGACGCGATGAATCAAATGGCAGAAACCCTCGTTAAATTCAGTTATTTGTTCATTGTGATCCTGTTTTTAGTCATGATTATCATGGTGATCCGGCGATACTGGAACATCAAAAAACAATAACCATCTAGGGATTCAGGGTAATTGGTCATTCATGGAAATCCAAAAAGAGAAGGAGCATGTCCGCCCATGAACGATAAGAAAACAAAAATCATTATGCGCGTTTTGTATGCCAGCATCTTCACGGTGGTCTCAATTCTGTTTATCATGGTTCTTGTTGAAAATAAAGAACTGATGAAATTGATCGAACCAACCCCCAAATGGCATCTCAACAAGTTGTTCGTGGGAATCATGGCCATCGGAATCTTCAATTTTTCATGGGCACTCTACTCAAAATCGCTCGCAGACCTTTTAAGCGAAATCTTGATGCAAGTTGGGCTTTGGCTGTTGTTTGGCGCCTTTGTCTGGCCCAAACTGTTCCCTATCCAAATTGGGGAAGAAACATCAAAAAAATTTTTCTTGTTCAATGAGACCACCGCGTTGTACAGTGATTCCTATTCACTGCCCTTGGTATGGAGCGCTGGTGCGATATTGTTAGGCATTGGCATCGGAAGAGTCCTTTTTTCGGAACAACTGAACAAGGAATAGATTTCCGCCTCACCCCGCAAAAACAGTCAACGCTTGGGGCAGCAACACAATGCGCAGGGTATTGCCGTGATGCACTTCGCCATCGAGCATCAGCAGGTCACTGTTATCGTTGGTGATTTGTAGTTCATTCGCGCAGAGGGTATGCACCGCCGGATGATCCAGATGCCCGCCCTGGGGCAAAGTGGCAAACAGGCGTAGCCACTGCCCGATCGAGACTGGCTCGCAATACAGAAGTTCCAACTGCCCATCCATCACATTGGACCGGGGCGAGATCCGCATATCCCGCCCGGTATACTGCGAATTACACACCGCCAAGAGCGGTGTCTGCAAGACACGCGTCTCGCCCGCGCTCGTCAACCGCAGCGTTTGGGTTGGAATCGCGGGCAGCATCGCAAAAAACGCGGCATGATAGGCGTACGGCCCCAAAAAGCGAAACCGGCTATGCCGCAAGGCGCACCCCTTCGCCATCATCCCCAACCCCACCACGTTATGAAACCAAACCGTCTCCTCCTGCCCCTGGTGGGTATATTTCACCTGACCGATATCCACCCGCCGACATTTCTGCTCGATCACACACTGGGCCACCTCCTGCCAGCAGGTCATCCCAAAATCGCGCAGAAACGAGTTTCCGGTGCCAAAGGGTAAAATCCCTAGACGCACTCTCTCCGCCAGTCCGGACCGGAAGAGACCGTTAATCACCTCGAACGCCGTGCCATCCCCGCCCAGCGACAGCACCGTCCGCGCGCCGTCCCGCACCAGGGTTTCCGCCAGCACCGCCGCATGCCGAGGCGCCTCCGTCGGGTAAATCCGCAGCGCCACCCCCTGCGCCGCGAAAAACGCCCGGATCTCCGCGGACACGGCGGCCCCCCCGCCCTTGCCTGCCATCGGATTCATGATCAATGGAATTTCCGTCATCTCAATCGACAAGCAACCCCCGCTTTCGTGCTTCCAGTTTCAGATGATTCAGACGGCTCATCTCTTTGCGCAACTCATCGATCTTCACGGCCCCTCGGTGCTCCTCGATCAGCTCCTGGAATTTCTCGATCCACTTCCGTGTCATATGGATTTGCTCCATGATTTCTTGATCACTGATTTTCTCTTCCATCGGGTATACCTCCGCACAATCCTCACAATTGGGAAAGTATATCAGATGTTTCTTTTTAAAAATACAGAACTCTTCCAGAAATCCATCGCACAACCGACATCCTCCCGCTTCAGCCATAAACCTCCCGGGCCCATTCCCATTCCCGCCGCAAGCCCTCCGCCAGCGGAACCTGGGGAGCAAATCCCAGTTTCTGCTGGGCTTGCGTAGTATCGGCCCAGGTATCCTTCACATCCCCCTGCATTTTTTCTTGGTACGCCACACGCGGCGTCTTCCCGCTGATCCGCCCCAAAATCTCCAGCACCCCATTCACATCGATCCGGCACCCCCCGCCCAGATTGAAGATTTTGCCCGCCAGGCTCGCCCGGTAGGCGGCAAGATTCGCCGCCACGATATCCTCCACAAACGTGAAATCACGGGTCTGGGTGCCATCCCCCAAAATCCGGATCGGCTCATCCCGCACCAGCGCCTTACAAAAAATATGAAACGCCATATCCGGCCGCTGCCGGGGGCCGTACACCGTAAAATACCGCAACGAGATCACAGGGACCCCATGATTGGCATGATAAAGCATGCACAAATGCTCGGCCGCTAGTTTGGTCGCGCCATAGGGTGAGTAAGGCCGCGGCAGCGCCGTTTCGGTTATCGGCAACTGATCCGTATTCCCATAAACCGAGGACGAAGACGAGTAAATCACCTTCACCGCCCGACCGCCAATCTTGATCCCTTCCAGCAGGCGCTGGGTGGCCATGATGTTATTGCGGACATAGGTTTCGAACTGCGCCCCCCAACTCCCCCGCACCCCCGGCTGCCCGGCGGTATGAAACACCGCCTCCACCCGCTCCAGCAGGGGTGCCAAATCCATCGTAACCAAATCCTCCTCGATAAACTGAAATCCCGCCTGGCCCATCAGGCCGGTCAGGTTGCTCTTTTTGAGGGCCGCATCATAATAGGGAGAAAAGCAATCCACTCCCAGCACCGCCTCGCCTTGGGCGAGCAACCGGGCCGCGAGGGTACTGCCAATAAAACCTGCACAACCAGTAACGAGAACAGCCATGGGATCAACCTTTATCCGCGCCAACGCCATCATGGCGCCTAGGTAAGTGTGTTCATACTGTACCGAAAACCTACAGCGGTTCTACCCCCGGCGATTTGTGCACAAGAATCCGGTCCAGCGAGTTCGCATCGATGAAAATTGCCTTTGTCTCCCTCTGGGCTCACCAATTGTTCCAGCCCGATGATCCCCAACCCTACGGGGGGGCGGAACTGCAATTAAAACTGCTCACCACCGCGCTGGCCCAAAATCCGGACTTGGATGTCCACATGGTTACCCGGGGGCAAGGCGAGAGCCGCTGTTACAACTACAATGGCATGACAGTGCACAAACTGCCCTATTCTCCCTCCGCCTTCCAGCGCAAAGTGGGGGGAACCCTGGCTCTGTACAAAATCCTCGTCCAACTCGGCGCCGATCTCTACATCCAGCGTGGCAGCGGCATCGAGACTGCGGTAACCGGGCTCGCCGCCCGGCGCATTGACAAAGCCTTCCTCTTCATGACCGCCAGCCGCTGGGATGTCAACGGCACCCACTCTGCGTATATCGGCCACCTTGCCGGTCTCGCTTACCGCCTGGGTCTGCACTGGGCGCTCGGCGTCGTCACCCAGTCCAACGAACAGCAGGCATGGCTCCTGCGTCTCTATGGCAAATCCAGCACTGTGGTGCGCTCCGCCCACCCCATCCCCGTGGATATCCCCGCCGCGAAACACGGCATTCTATGGATCAGCCGCTGCGAACCCTGCAAACGGCCAGCCCTCTTCCTGGATCTGGCCGCGGCGTTCCCCGAACACCCCTTCACCATGGTCTGCCCCCTCGCCAACGACCCCGCCCTCTTCGAATCGATCCAGGCCCGGGCCCAAACCCTCCCCAACCTCACCTTTGCTGCACGGGTCCCCTTTGAAGAAACCGAGCGGCTCTTCGCCACCCATCGCCTCTTTGTCAATACATCCGATATGGAAGGCTTCCCCAACACCTTCGTCCAGGCCGCCAAGTGGGGCACCCCCATCCTGACCCTGGAAGTCAATCCAGACCACATCATCACGACCGAACAGATCGGCTACTGCGCGGGTGGGGATTTTTCCCAGATGAAAACTTCGCTCCGCACCCTGCTGGATACCCCCTCCGCCTGGCAAACCAGCAGCCAAAACGGCCGACGGTACGCCCGACAAAACCACGATATCCACCAGATCGTCACCCGCTTGACGGATCTGATGAAGAATTTAATTGAAACCAATCGTTCAGAGAGATAAAAAACAATAATCATTCATACTACAATGCAATATCATCATTTGCAGTAAAATCAGTCCCCGTGTCACCTGCCAGCCTGCGCTCCCGTACCCTAACTCAGTCCCTCGGCTCGGATTGCAGCAACTCTTCCAGGGTGACCGCCGCGGTCCCAATTTTCCCCACCACAATCCCCGCCGCGTAGTTCGCCAGGCGGGCCGCCTCTTCCGTCTCCATACCTGACGCCAAGGCCATCGCCATCACGCTGACCACCGTATCCCCCGCGCCCGTCACATCGAACACATGCCGCGCCATGGTGGGGATATGAATCACCCGCTCTGGGTCTAAAAAGAGCGACATTCCCTTCGCCCCCCGCGTCAGCAGAATGGCGCAATCCGCCAGGATCGAAAGCAGGCGCTGTCCCACCTTCAGCAAATCCGCCTCCGTCTTGATCCGGTGATGAATCGCTTCCTGCGCTTCATGCAGGTTCGGCTTGATCACCGTAGCGCCCCGGTACTTGCTGTAATCAATCCCCTTGGGATCCACCACCACCGGCTTCCCTGCTTGCCGCGCCATCGCGATAAACGCCTGCGACAACGACGGCGTAATCACGCCTTTGTCGTAATCAGAAAGAATACACGCGTCCATCTGCGCGATCTTTTCCGCGCACCAGGTCAGCAGTTGTTCTTCCATCGCGGGCGCCAGCGCGTCTTTGTTTTCGATATCCAGACGCACCACCTGCTGGCTGCCGGCGATGATGCGTGTCTTGGAGGTCGTGGGCCGCGCGGGGTCGGTTAATATCCCATCGGTCCGCACACCGCATGCCCCTACCGCCCCCCGAAACTGCTCGGCCTGGTGGTCTTCCCCCACCACGCCGGCCAGCCACGCTTGCCCGCCCAGTCCGGCGATATTGGCCGCCGTGTTGGCCGCCCCGCCGGGCAGGTACGAGCGCGTCTGCATCTCTACCACCGGCACCGGCGCTTCGGGGGAAATGCGAGTCACTTCACCCCAAATGTACTCGTCCAGCATCACATCCCCCAGAATCAAAACCGATTTCCCAGGGAACTGCTCCAATAGGCTTCGCAACCGGCGTTCAATCATCATGTCACGTTCTGTGTAATATAGGTCAGAATTTCATCCCAATCGGCCGTGATCAGGTCCGGCCGCATCGGGCTCTTCCACCCGGCTCCCGCGGGCTGAAACCAAATCCCCCGGCAGCCCGCGTTTTGCCCTGCCTCCACATCGCTGGGTTTATCCCCCACCATGAACGAGCGGGCCATGTCTATCCCTAAACTCTCGGCGGCTTGCAACAGCATGGCAGGCGCCGGTTTGCGGCAGGCGCAATCCTCCTCCGGCCCATGGGGGCAATAATAGGTGCCATGGATAGCGATCCCCTGTTCCGCGAAAACCTGGATAAAGCGGTCGTGGACCGCCCGCGCCTGCGCCGGGGTGATCATGCCCCGCCCAATCCCCGATTGGTTGCTGATCACCACCAGCAAATAGCCTCGCTCTTGCAGCGTCCGCAAAAAGGGCACCACGCCAGGGAGAATCTCGACCGTCTTGGGGTCGCGGGGATAACCGGTATCGCGGATCAATGTCCCGTCCCGGTCAAAAAATACCGCCTGATGTCTTGGTGTCATGGGTACCTGGTTCCATTCATGATACTCCCAACCCGCCAAACCTCTCCGCGGGCCAGAAACCCCATATTATAAATGGAACCGCCTTTTCTGTAAGCGGCCCTCTCCGCCTCTCATGATGCCAGGGCAGGTCCAATCCCACTCCGCTCCAACCCGCACCAATGAAGAACCCAGGATACCGGTTCCCCGAATCCTGGGTTTCTTTATCGAAATCCCCCCACGCTGCACAACCCACCGGGCCTGCCCGCGGGAGCGTTACGGTTCGCTAACGCAGCCGCCTCTCCAATTCCGCCACGCGCATTTCCAGCGCGTTCAGGCGCTGCCAGACGAGGCCCTGGTCTGGCGCGGAGGAACTGCTTCTCTTGACCAGAAAAATCACCAGAACGACCACACCGACCAAGATTAGCAAGGGCAGGATAATCTTCATTAAGATCGCTATGGCAAAAAACAGGTACGACATCGGTTCCGCACTGATATGCATCGCTTACTCCTTCCTTGGCTGGGTAGATCCAGTCGCTTGTTGCGATTCCAGATACCGGAGCCGCTGCTCCAATTGATACACCTGGGCGCGCAACGCTTCGATCTCGTTCCCGCCCTTCTTCCGGGTCATCAAAATGATGATCAGCACAATCACGGGCACAAAAATGAAAAGCCCCATAATGCCAACAATTATAATTAATTCGAGAAATCCCATAAACGTGAAGACCTCCAATTGGTTCTGGATGGTGACCATCCCATCGTTTCAATGAGTAACAATACGAGAGAAAGCCTAATCTATTTCAAAAAAATGAAAAAGCCCATTCGCTTACTTCCCGCCACGTTGGGGATGTGGGATTTTGGCTGAAATCAGACTATCATAAACGCATAACAAACCACGGTTGGTAGGATTTCCCAATGACCTTACGCGATATTTACGCCCAAAAAGCCCTCTGCCAGATCCCCCGCTTGCTCTCTTCCCAGGACCGCAACCGGTTTTCCCCCACCTATGGCTGCATGAACCGCGAGTTTTGGCTCTGTCGCGCCACCGACTTCCCCAATTCCATCGCTCAATTCGGCACCCATGCGCTAGCCCTGGCCTACACCCACCCCATGCCAGGCAATATCTACTACCAACACCCCAAAGTTTTGGATTGGACCCTGGCGGGGATGGAATACTGGACCCGAATCCAGCACAAGGATGGTTCCTTCGATGAGTTCTATCCCAACGAACGCGGCTGGGCGGGCCCAACCGGCTTTTTGCTCTATGTAATGTGCGACACCTACCGGCAACTGAACGGCAATCTGCCAACCGAGTGGAAGGACCGTTTTCTCACCGCGGTCCACAAAGCCGGCCTTTTCTTGTCCGGCACCGATGAATCGGGCGTGTTGGCCAATCATCACGCCATGGCCATCCTGCCCATGTATGAAGCCTTCCTCCTCACCCAGGATCGCAAAATCGAAACCGCCTTCCACCAAAAACTGGATATCTTCTTCTCCTATTGCCATGAAGAAGGCTGGTGCCTGGAGTATGACGGCGCCGACCCCGGCTACCTTTCCGCCACCATCAGCTTCATGGGCAAACTGGCCAAACACTACCAGGATGAGCGCTTCGGCCCCTATTTCCAGAAATGGGTGGAGTTCAGTAGCTATTTCGTCTACCCCAACGGCCACTACGCCGGGACAGCGGGCAGCCGCCAGACCCTGCACTTCTACCCCCACGGCTACGAACTGCTGGCTCCCCACAATCCCTTGGCGGCCCGCATCGCCGACCGCATGTTGGAAGGCCTGCGTGACGGCGCCCTGGTCCCCCCGGAAATCCAAGGCGAGCGCTACTTCGTCTACCGTATCCCCGAACTCTTGCTCGCCTATATCGACTTCGGGCAGCGATCCGAATCCCCTGCAACTCTCCCCTATGAACGCGAATCCTTCACCCAGACATTCCCATCTGCACGGGTCTTTGTCCAAAAATCCCCTTCCGCCTACACCCTGGTCAACGCCGCCAAGGGGGGCGTGGTCAAACAGTTCTCCCTGCCGGATGGCCGCTTGCGCTTGAATAACTGCGGCATCTGGGGCCAATTGAAAAACGGAACCCTGTTCACCAGCCAATGGATCGACGAGAACCACCAGGTCCGCTTTGCCGAAAACGAGATCACCATCCTAGGCGGCTGCCATCGCGTGCCCGCCAAGATTTTCAACCCCCTCACCTTCATGGCGTTCCGCATCGTCTGTCTCCTGATTGGCTGGCATGAACCCTGGGCCTATGCTCTGAAAGGATGGATTCGCAAACTCTTGATGATCGGCAAGAAACCTCTCCCCATCCGCTTCGAACGCGTCATCCGCTGCCAAGCAGATTCAATCGAGGTCGAAACCCGCATTCGCCTGGAAGGAAAAGAAACCGTGACCGGGCTGCTGATCGGGGACGAGTTCCCCGCCCGCTACGTCCCCCAGTCCCGCTATTTTCAGCCCCAAGAACTGGATGTCCGGGGGTACCTGCTCTCTCCCGCCGAACTCCAAACCCTCAACCAGCGTAGGGAAGCGGTGGTCGTCGAAATGTTCCAGCCCGAGATGCAAGAATCACAGTTTGCCTTACGCTGAGGGAGAAATATCCGCTGGCGGCTCTTTCCAGCGCTTGTGCATCCACATCCAGGTTTGGGGACGCTGGCGGATGAGTTCTTCGAACTTTTTGTTGAATTGAAGGGTATTGAGGAAAATGTCTTCTTGCGGATCTCCGGTACGGATCAACTCAAACGCGGGAATCCCCCAGGCCTCGTTGCGGCCATCCGGATAGCGGTGCAGATGTCCAATATGCACCGGCGCGCCGTATTTCAACGCTAGCGCCGCCGGGGTGGTATAGGTACTGGCGGGGCGGCCAAAGAAGGGCACCCACAGACCGCTGCCCCCCCCATGCTGATCGAACGCGATCACCAGCATCCGCCCTTGCCGGAGCGCCCGCACCGCATGCCGCATTCCCCCCACCCGGTCAATCGTCTCAAACCCCATGCTCGCGTACGACCGCTGCATCATGGCCTGAAAAGCCCGATCGCGCGAAGGCCGTATGAGCACCGACACCGGGAACGATTGCGCCAGGAACGAGGCACCCAGGAAAAAATTCCCCGAATGCGGCGCCAGCAGAATCATCCCCCGGCCCTCTCTCATGCTGGCCTCGAGAATCTCGAAATGGTTGGTTTTTAACTCCGCCAGATACCGCTGGCCATGCTTGGGAAAACGCAAGGTCTCAAATCCGGTCAAGAGCAGGTTCTTCCACGATTGGTACAGAATCTCCTCTTGCTGCGCCGCGGAAAGTTCATCCCCAAATACCGTGCGTAAATTTTCCAGCATCACCCGGCGGCGATTCCCTACCCCTCGGCTCAAAAGCAAGGCCAACGTTTGGGCAAGGAACACAATCCCCCCTTCAGGTAAGGCAAGGATCACACGGTGTATGGCGGCGAGGGGGAGGTGAAGTGTCGTCATGGCATCCCAGTTTCATCGACGTTTTTCCCATTCTACCGTGGCCTCTTTGGGGGATAAAGGCCCCAAACGACACCTAAGAGGCTGAAAATAATTGATTTTTGTTGACAAAGGGGGGAGGACAGGACTATAATTGAAAAGATTTTGATGATGGACGTTTTAAAGAAGGGTGTTGGTGTGTGCCAATAGCAATCCCGTTGGGACCAGATGACCGATGCTTCACCCCATTCAGGCTACCTTCGTGCCGCATTCCGGTGCGATTCATTCTCTATATTGATAATTTCCAAAGGGCAATGAGTATTGTATGATGTATCAGACCATTGTAAAAATGAACCAAAACATGAAAGACCAGTACATTTTCCCCTTCCTGATTCTGCTGGCCGTCGATTTCTCCATTCTCTCCCTGTCATTTGTGGCTTCGTATTTCATCCGAAACTACACAGCCGTCGCCGCCATCTTGCCACCCGCGCACGGAATCATCCCCCCCTTGATGCCCTATATCCAGTTATCCCTTTTCATCGCGCTGCTCGGGGTGGTGGTCTTCGACCGCTTTGGCTTCTATGCCTATCGGATCGGCTTGGATCGGCGGGTACGCTCCAGTTCCATGATCATCGCCATCACCGTGATCTACATCTTCCTGATGGCCTTCCTCTTCAACTATAGCGGTGGCTTTTCCCGCTTGACTGTCGCCTTGGCCTTGCCGGTCTCCTGCACCTCGATCGTCTTTGTCCAGCATGCCTTGCGGCGCCTCCAGTTCGTCTTGGTCAAAAAAGGCATCGTGTTCATGAAAACCGTCCTGATCGGCCGCGAGGCCCGTTGCCTGGATATGATCCAGAAAATCCAGGAAGTGCACGGCTCGCAATACCAGATCCTCGGCTATATCTCCCCCGATGAGAACGGCGATCCCCTCGGCAAACCCACCTCCATCCCCTTGCTGGGCGACTTGAACGCCCTCTCCGAGTTGCTGGACAAAAAATACATTGACAATGTGATTATCGCCCTAACCCAAAAAGAAAACGGCCTCGTCCCCAAGTTGATCAAACTCTGCGACGAACGCAAGGTGGCCTACCAGATTGTCCCGGATATCTATGACGAAGTCAGCCGCTACATTGGGGTCAACGAAGTCTCCGGCCTGCCCTTCCTTCCCCTGGGAGAAACCCCTCTCTGCGGATTCGGCCGGATCCTCAAGCGCTCCATGGATTGCCTGATCGCCGCCGTCGCCTTGATCGTCTCGTCTCCCATCATCTTCACAGTGGCCCTGCTCATCAAACTGGACTCCAAGGGCCCGGTCTTCTTCGTGCAGGAACGCGTCGGCAATGATGGCCGCAAATTCAACATCTACAAGTTCCGCTCCATGATCGACGAGGCTGAGCGCGATACCGGCCCCAAATGGGCGACCGCCAACGACCCCCGCACCACCCGGGTGGGCCGCCTGATCCGCAAATACAACCTGGACGAACTGCCCCAATTCCTCAACGTCCTCATCGGCGAAATGAGCCTTGTCGGCCCCCGGCCGGAACGGCCCTACTTCGTGGATAAATTCAAGGAACAAATCCCCCACTACATGCGCCGCCACATGGTCAAGGCGGGGATCACGGGCTGGGCTCAGGTCAACGGCCTGCGCGGCGATACCTCCGTGGTCAAACGCACCAAGTACGACCTCTACTATGTGCAAAACTGGTCTCTCTGGTTCGATCTCAAAATCTTGTTGAAAACCCTGACCTCGTTCAAAAACGCTTACTAAGATGGCTAGGCGAGCACCCGAGTTCCGTGTGGGCGGCGTGCGTGGCACAACGCCCACATCGCATCTTCAGCCTGCCAAACAAAATCCCATGATGGATCACCTTCGCTCCCAAACATACTGCCGCTGGCTTCAATGCCTGCTCTTGCTCTTCCTGTTATGGCTGGCCGGGTGCGGTGTGGATCGCGAGGCCTTGCTCAGCCAAGCCCAGGCCGACCTCACCGCCGAAAAGTTTGAAGCCGCCCGTCGCGCCTACGCCCTCCTGCTCGACTGTGATCCTTTCGATCTCGCGGCCCTGCGCGGCATGGTGAACGTGAGCGTCCAGTCCGAAACCCGCGAGGAACAGGTCCAGTGGTGCCGCCGCTTGCTGGCCCTGGATCCCTGGGATCGCCAGGCCAATCTCCTGGTGGGTAAGGCACTGGAACGCGAGGGAAACTTGAAGGACGCCGCCGTCCGCTACATCCTTGCCTACCAGAGTTCTGACTTCCAAAATGAAAAAAAAGAGGTGCTTGGCTTGCTTACCGCCCTTAGCGCGCTAGAACTAAAAGAAAGCAAAGCCCACGTTGTGCGGCCGGCTACCCCAGAGTAAAGTGAGACCCCATGATAACGGCAACCCAACGGATTTCCGCTGACGAAGCGCTTGAATCCCTGACCCATTCCGATCTCTACACCCTCGGCGAACGGGCCAACCACATCCGCCTGGAGAAAAACGACCCCCACATCGTCACCTATGTGGTGGATCGCAACATCAACTATACCAACATCTGTTCGGCCCATTGCAAATTCTGCGCCTTCTCCCGCACTCCCCGCGACGAAGACGCCTATGTCTTGGATGAAGCCGAACTCCTGCGCAAGGTGGAAGAGCTGGTCCAGGTGGGTGGCACCCAGGTCCTGCTCCAAGGCGGGCTGCACCCCAAACTCCCCCTCGACTTTTACTGCGCCATGCTGCACGGTATCAAACAGCGCTTCCCCGTGGACCTGCATGCCTTCTCCGGGCCGGAAATTATCCACCTCACCCGCGTGACCAAACTCTCCATCGCCGAAGTCTTATCGACCCTGCAAGACGCTGGTCTCGATTCCATCCCTGGCGGCGGCGCCGAAATCCTGGTGGACCGGGTCCGCAACCAAACCTCCGTCGGCCGCAGCAAGTGTACCGCTGCCGAATGGCTGGCCGTGCATGAGGCCGCCCACACCCTCGGCATGCGCACCACCGCCACCATGATGTTCGGCCACATTGAAACCCTGGCGGAACGGGTAGAACACATGCGGCAACTCCGCGACCTCCAAGACCGCACCAGCGGCTTCACCGCTTTCATCCCCTGGACCTTCCAGGCTAGTTTCACCGAAATGGAAGGGGTCCCCGAATCCGGCGCGGTCGATTACCTCAAAACCCTCGCCCTCTCCCGCCTCTTCTTGGATAATTTCCAAAACATTCAGGCCTCCTTCATCACCCAGGGCAAGCAGATCGGGCAGATCGCCCTCTTCTTCGGCGCCAACGACATGGGCGGCACCATGATGGAAGAAAACGTCGTCGCCGCCACCGGCATCCACAATTGCAGCAACGAACTGGAAGTCCGCCGCCTGGTGGAGGACGCCGGCTTCACCCCCCGCAAACGCGACACCCAATACCACCTGCTCGACTGACCATACCGGCTGAAAGCACCGGCGAATTTATTGCTTTTCCTTTTTGTTCCGATCCATGGACACAATCGACCCCCTTCCCTCTGATCCAAGAGAACGGGGTTTGTTTTTTTCTCTCTTTTTCCGCCCAGAGGGCTACCCAAATGGCTTTTCGATCCCTTATAATGGCCAGAATCAGTGTAAAAAAATGCAAGAAGCCGGGATCATCCAACTTCGGAGAATGGATTCTTGCTATTTATTTGAAAAGGTCAAAAGAAGGGAGAATGAAATGAAACTTAATGTCATCACTTTTGTAGCGATGATGAGCGTATTTGGCTTGGGCGTAGCCATGTCCATCCTCGGGAGTGTAAAGATTCGTCTCACCGAAAATCTCGGGATCGACGATGGCCAGATGGGGAAATTATTCTCGGTCTTTAGCTTTAGCAACCTGATCTTCGTCATCGTCGCGGGGATCCTCTGCGATGTCCTGGGCTTCAAACTGGTTGCGATCGTCGGCTTTATCGTCGCCTTTGCCGCCATCTTTTTGTTCGGCCAGGCGAAGAGCCTGGGCATGGCCATGATCGCCTGCTTCCTCCTCGGGATCGGCGGGATGTTCCTCAACTCGGTTGGGAACACCTTGCTGGCGAATCCGGAGATCCTCTTTGAAGATGCCAGCCAGTCCGCCAACATGGGGAACGTCTTCTTCGGCATCGGGGCCTTCTTCGTTCCCATGCTGACCGCGTGGCTGTTCAAGAAAACCTCCTATAGCAACGCCGTCACAGTCATCGCCGTCGTGGTGCTTCTCCCCGTTCTGCTGGCGTTCATCGCGACCTTCCCCTCCGCGGAAGGCGTTGGTTTCAGCTTCGCCGCCGCCGCCAAACTCATCACCCAGCCGCAAATCATCCTCACCGCCTTGGCCCTCCTTTGCTACATCGCGTTGG
>JAVFAP010000012.1:0-17021 GCA_034002445.1 bacterium
CCAATGCGCCCCCAAACGCCGCGCCCACGACAGAGCACATCGCTGAGATCTCGTCTTCGGCTTGGAAGGTAACCACGCCATAATTTTTCAAGCCCGAAAGTTCGTGCAGAATTTCACTGGCCGGGGTGATGGGGTAACTGGCGTAGAACAGGGGCTTTTGCGAAATTTTGGATGCGGCAACCAAGCCATAGGCGATGGCTTCGTTTCCGGATAATTTTTTGTAGAGACCAGGTTCGATTTTGGCTTTCGCTACCTTGTAGGTGCTGACAAACAATTCGGTGGTTTCCCCAAAATGATAGCCCGCTTTTAAACTTTGCATGTTGGCGTCCGCGATAGCCGGCCGTTTGGCAAATTTCTTTTGGATCCACTCCACCGTAGGTTCGATAGGGCGATCGTAGACCCAGAACGCCAAGCCCAAGGTGAAGAAATTTTTACAGCGGTCGGCTGCTTTGCGATCCAGGCCGAGCCCTTCCACCGCTTGCCTGGTCATGGTGGTGATGGGGATCGGGACAACCCGGTAGTTTTTCAGACTGCCATCCTCCAGGGGATTGGTGGAATACTTGGCTTTGTCCAATCCTTCCTGGTTGAAAGCTTCTGAGTTCACGATAAGCAATCCGCCGGAAACCAGGTCTTCCAAATTGACTTTCAGTGCGGCCGGATTCATGGCGAAGAGGGCGTCGATGCGGTCCCCTGGGGTATGAACCTTGCGGCTGCTGAAATTGATCTGGTACCCGCTCACCCCTCCCAGCGTCCCCGCAGGGGCACGGATTTCCGCGGGATAATCCGGCAAGGTCGAAATGTCGTTGCCGTAGAATACCGTCGCCGTGGTAAATTGGGTTCCGGCGAGCTGCATGCCATCGCCGGAATCGCCAGCGAAGCGGACCGTTGCCGACTCGATTTCCTGAACCGTTCGCTTGGGCTCGTTTCCTGGTTGGTTTTTTTCTTCGATTTGTGTTGCCATATTCCACCCGTATGTTGTTGTGATTCCATTAAAGACCATGTGTGCCAGACAGCATGGAGATGAGGTTTTCGTTTTGGGATATCAACAGGATTGTGATTCCACCGGGAAATCAGGCGCCTTCCCGCGTGGGGGGCGCATGATCCGGGTCTGGAGGGAGGGTATACACTTTCTGGGGAAAATGGTCTGCCAAGTATTTGACAATATGCTTGACCGAGAGAACCCCGACCGGAGTTTGTGTTTCATCGAGGATCGGTAAATGGCGGTGCCCGCCGCTGCGCATGGTTTTGATCACCTGGGCGATGGTTTCCGTGCGTTGCACGGTGGTTGGCTGTTTGGTCATCACCTGATGCACGGGGATATCGGGGGACAAGCCTTCTCCCATGATGCGCAGGAGCAGATCACGTTCGGTAAAAATGCCGATCAATTGGTTTTGGTCCATCACCAGCACACAGCCCCGCCCCGATAGGCGTAAGGATTCGGTCACTTCGCGGACCGAAATGGAGGGTTCGACTAAAATCGGTTGGTGGTAATCCAGAACGCTGACGGAGTCCTGGATCAGGCTTTCTTGAACACCCATTTTATTCTCCATACCCTTATGAAAAGATTTGAAACCTGGTTCCATGCAACAAGACAGCCGTGTCCGAGCCGATTCCCGTCTGATGGATGGAATCTCCCTGATCATGATCTTACAATAAATAAAGATTTTGATAAGAGAGTTTTTTAAAAATGTGAGGGGGAAACGCCGCAGAAAGTCCGTATCCAGTAAAATTTTGGATACGGACTTACTTTTTTTCTAGCAGGCTAGGCTTTTGCATTCGGGGATGGGGGGATGAGACTTATTTACTTGTGACTTCAACAAAGCCTGCAACACCCGGCGTCAGCCCTTTTCTCCAGGGGCAGGGAGATAAAACCGCGCGAGTGGCTTCACCCAGGGCGCGAAAGACACTTTCCCAGATATGGTGCGGGTCTTCGCCGGAAAGCAGTTGGATATGGATCGTTGCCCGGGCGCCGACGGCTAGACCGCTCAAAAAGTTCCAGAGATCGGCGCAAAGCATATCCTCGACGTGTTCGGGCATGATTACCGGTCCTTTATCGGCAAAGAAACCGGTCCGGAACTCGAAACTCAAACGAACCCGAGCCGCGGCTTCATCGATAAATCCTTCGCCCACCCCACTGCCGTTGACGCCTTGGTCCTTCATGGTGGTTTGCACAACCCGGCTCAGCGCTTCGCCAAAGCATTGCCCGCAATCTTCGGCAATCACGTGGTGCAGGACAAACTGGTTGAGTTCGACAGTGGTGGATAGATTCAAGCACGAACGCCAGGCCCATTGCTCGATCATGTGGCTGAGAAAATGCAAGGTGGTATTGATCTTGTCCTTGAACTGCAGGTCCATGGGTCCGCCCGCGATGGTGGCGCGAATCAACGATTCGCGGGTTTTGCGTTCGATGGTAACAGGGGAAAACTCAAACATGATCAGTCCTTTCGATCCAGGCGAGCAGCCGCTTCGTGGGCTGGGAACCCTTCAAACCGGGCAAAAGCGGCAACCGGTTTGCGGATGGCGTTGTAGCCTTCCTCGGTCGCGTAACTGACGGAGGTCCGCTTGAGGAAATCAAACACGGTGACGACGGACGCGGTCTTGGCGCGACCCCCGGTGGGCAGGATGGCGTTGACTCCCAGGGTGTAGTTGCAGATGGAGATGGGGGTGTGTTTGCCCAGCATGATTTCGCCAGCGTTTTTGAGCATCCCCAGCAATTTGAAGGGATCGTTCACCAGGACTTCCAGGTGCTCAGGGGCGTAGTCGTTGGTAAAGGCGATCGATTCTTCCAGGCTGTCGGTCAGAATGATGCCGCCGTAGTTGGAGAAGACGCGGTGGATGTAGTCCTGCTGTTTTTGAGGCAGCGCCTTGACCTTGGTGGGCAGGATCTGCTGGACTGTCCGTGCCAGTTCGGCATGGTGGGTGACCAATAGCGCGGCGGAGAAGGGGCCGTGCTCGGCTTCGATCAGTAAATCGGTCGCGGCGATCTCGGGATCGGTTGTTTGGTCCGCGAGGATGATGGATTCGCTGGGACCGGCGGGGGTGCCGACATCGATCTTGCCGTAGAGGATTTTCTTGGCGGCGGAAGCATAAATATTGCTTGGCCCGACGATCTTCAATGTGGGTTGGATGGTTTCGGTGCCCAGGGCAAAGGCTGCAACGGCCTGTACCCCGCCAAAGCGGTAAATTTCATCGATACCCACCAACTGGGCAGCATAGAGGGATGCGTCATCCACGGTCCCATCGGGCTGGGGCGGGGTGGCGACGACAATCCGTTTGACTCCTGCCACCTTGGCGGGAACGCCCAGCATGAGCAGCACCGAGGGATAGGCCGCGGTTCCCCGGGGGACATAGAGGGTGCAACTCTCGATCGGGGTAATTTTTTCTCCCCCCATCAGGCCGGGTGCGATTTCTGTCAGCCACACTTCTTCCGGCATTTGCCGTTCATGAAAGGTGAGGATATTTTTATAGGAGAGTTCGATCGCTTCCTTGACTTCCGGTGCCAAGCGGCCAGCCGCAGCTTCGATCTCTTCCGGGCTCACGCGCAACTCCAGGTTGGACAGATCGGCGCCGTCAAACTGCTTGCAGAGATCCCGGATGGCCGGATCGCCTTCGGCTTTTACGCGGTCAATAATGGCTTGGGCCTGGGGCATGAAGGCGTCGATATCCTCGCCCGAACGCGCCATGATTTTCTTTTTCTGGTCTTCTGGTGTGTCCTTCCAGCGGTAAATTGTAATCATAGAGACAGTCTCCTCTGTATGAGTCCAACCACAAATGTGCGGATTCTTCTTGGTTTTGGTTGCTTGCCATTGTAGCACTCCCCCCTTGGGATGATGAGTGGACAGTGCGGAGAATCGGGATTTTATAGACACTGGATTGGGTAGGCAAGCAGGGAGGGCTGGGAAGAGGATCCCGCTCGCCACAAAATGATGGGAATAAAAAATCCATGTTGTAATTCCGCGTGGATCCTTTACACTAAGGGGAACCATTTTATTCCCTGTAGAAGGAGTCCAGAAGATGAACAGCAAAACCAGAAGAGTACTCGGTGTCACCGTGTGTTTGGTGCTGGCACTGGCGTTTGGGGCGTCTCAATCCACGCTATGGAGCCAGGAAGACAACGCTCCGGCCCCGGTTTCCAAAGTCGGGGTGGATATGCAAATCTTATCCTTCGAGAACAAGGGCGAATTACAAGCTTATATGAAATCGGCCAGCGAGGCATTGGGCGTGGGGTGCAAGTTCTGTCATGACATCACCGCGTTCGAAAAAAATCCCGAGGGGCTGCACAAAGGCGCCGCGCGCGGCATGATGAAAATGATGAACTAGATCAACACGAGTTTTTTTAAAGAAAGTGATTCCAAACTGACGTGCTATGTCTGTCACCGGGGACGGGAGCATCCGGTCTTTTCGAAAGCGGAATATGAAGCGATTCTGAAAGAGAGCGAGAAAGAGAAGAGCGAATAATTCCGCGATGTTGTGCAGGAACAGAATGAATGGCGTGGGGGTGTGGCGAATTTCGTTGCTCTGCCCCCTCCCATCATCCTTGGCGGGCCGGAAGAGACTTTTTTCCCGAATCATGGAATCTGCCCGTCGTGTGTTGTCTTGTTTTTGCTTACAATACAGACGCCTGTGTTGAAACCAGCCGGGCGGATTATTTGAGAAAGATGAGATTTGTCATGATCCCGTTTTCGGAACAGGTAAAAGAGCGTATCGAAGCCAACCGGAGCGTGTTGTGTGTCGGTTTGGATGCGGCACCCCAAAAGATTCCTGCGTGCCTGCAGCAAGAACAGGATCCCCAACTGGTGTTTAACCAAGCCATCATTGATGCGACCCATGATTTGGTGTGCTGCTACAAACCCAATTTCGCGTTTTATACCGTCCGAGGGGCGGCGGGGATGGAGACATTGCGGCAAACCATCGCCTATGCCCATTCCTACGATGTCCCCGTGATTTTGGATGCGAAATTTGGCGATATTGGGCACACCGCCGAGTTTTACGCGCAAACCGCGTTTGAGGTGCTGCAAGCCGATTCGGTGACGGTCAACCCTTATATGGGAGAAGATACCATCGCGCCGTTCCGGGCCTATGAAGACAAGGGAGTCATTGCCCTGTGCTTCACCTCCAATGCCTCCCGCAGTGATTTTCAAACTCGCCTGGTGACTGATCCGACGGGCGAGGACCGCACCCTTTATCTGGTGGTCGCGGAAAAGATAGCCAAATGGAACACCTGTGGCAATATGGGGGCTGTAGTGGGTGCGACGGCCCCCGAAGAACTAGAAGCGATTCGAGCGATTCTGGGCCCATCGGTCCCCATTCTCTGTCCAGGGATCGGGGCCCAAGGGGGCGATTTGGAAGAAATCTTATGGGCGGGGGCGGGGCAGGAAAAAAGTTTGATCGTCAATGTGTCCCGCGCCATCCTCAACGCCTCGCCTGACGCGGATTACGCGGAAGCCGCCCGTCGCGAAGCGCGGATGTTTGTCGAGCAAATTCAGGCGTTCTTCAGCCGGGTGAACGAAGAAATCCAATAAACAGGCAACAAGCGGGATGGCAAAAATCATGACAAAAAAGCGGGAGGGATGCTGTCCCTCCCGCCGCTTTTTTGATGGGAGATGAGGATTTTTGTGGCTCTCCGTCAACTCTCCTGCTTCTCGACCATCTGCATCTTGTCTTGAAAAACCAAGGGGATGACCAAGACCGGGCATTCGGCATGGCGGCTGATCTTCTCGGTTACATTTCCGTATAGCACTTTCTTAAAGGCCGATTTGCCATGCCGCCCGATGATGATCAGGTCGGCCTTGATTTCCTGCGCGTAATTCAAAATTTCCATGTAGTCCTTGCCCACCCGGCATTCAAACTCGTAATGAATTTCCTTCGGGATGCGAGGAAGATAATTATTGGCAATTTTTGTGTCGATCGCCTGCTTGGCTTTCTCGTCGATATCCTCGATCTCGTAAATGTAGGATTTCCAAAACTGGGCTTCCACTTCGGGAATGACATGGAAGATGAACAAGGTGCAGTTTTTGTTGCGTTCGGCGGCATCGATTGCGAAATCGAAGGCAAATTCGGCATTTTTGGAAAAGTCGGTGCAGAACAGAATGCGTCGAAAGTGGCCATAACGGCTGGTTGGAGACATCGATTCAACTCCTGTAATCCTGCTTACCGAAGCAGGTTGGGCAAAAAGAGGGTGATTTGAGGGAATGTCAACAAAATCAGAGCCGCGACAATCAGGGTCAACAGAAAGGGCATGGTCCCCTTGAACACGGTTTGCAGCGGGATATCCCGTTCGATTCCGCTGACGACGTACACATTGACGCCAACCGGAGGAGAAATGACCCCCATCTGGGTTACCACCACGATAATCACCCCAAACCAAATTGGATCATACCCTAGGGTTTGGACGACGGGCGAAAAGATGGGAATGGTTAGCAAAACCAGGGCCAGGGCATCGACGAAGCAGCCACAGATCAGGTAAAACAAGATAATCCCTGTCATGATCACCACGCTGGGCAAGGACAAGTTCACCAGCCAGGTGGCGAGTTCAAAGGGAATGCGGGTGATGGCCAAAAAGCGGCCGAACATCAGCGCGCCGGCGACGATGATCACCACCATGCACGAGGTCCGGACCGTTTCCTTTAACGAGTTGTTAAGGACTTTCCAGGATAATTTTCCACGGAAAAATACAATCAGCAGACTGCCGGCCGCACCAACCGCCGCCGCCTCGGTGGGGGTGAAGAACCCAAGGAACATCCCCCCCATGACCATAATGAACAGAATCACGGTCTCCGCAATGCCACTTAATGAGACAATGCGTTCCTTCCAACTGAACTGGGGGCCAGCGGGACCCAGGTGGGGATTTCGATGGCAGTTCAAGTAGATCGTCACACAAAAGAGCAGAGCGATCAACAATCCGGGGACGATCCCCGCAATGAACAAGGTGCCGATGGATTGCTCGGTGAGAATGGCGTAGACAATGAAGACGACACTGGGGGGGATCAGCATCCCCAAACTTCCTCCCGCCGCGACCGAGCCGCTGGCAAGCTCCATGTCATAGTTGTACCGCCGCATTTCGGGGATCGCGACTGAAGTCATAGTGGCGGCGGTGGCGGGACCCGAGCCGCAGATGGCCCCAAACGCGGTACAGGCGCCAATGGTGGCCATCGCCAGCCCTCCCGGCAAAAAGCCGATCCATTTGTAGGCGGTATTGAACAACTTCCGGCTGATCCCCGCATGGAAGGAAATCTGACCCATAAAAATAAAGAGGGGGATCACGGTCAGGCTGTAGTTGCCAAACGTATCGTACACTTCGCTGGTGATCATGCTGGCAGCCGCATGGGGATTGACCACCGCTGCGAAACCCAGAAAGCCGACTGCTGCCATCACGAATGCCACGGGCATGCTGCTGAGCAGCAGGATAAAGAGGAGCAAACACCCCACAATGCCGATATCGATTGGTGTCATGGTTTGATCAATTCCTTACCTGGATGGAGCATATGCTCAAAGATGATTAACACGACCAGTACACAAGAAAACGAGATGACATACATGATCCAATAGGTGGGAATCTGCAGTGTGAGTGTCACTTCGCCTTTCTGTAAGAGGGTTGTGCCATACGCGAAACACCGCCAGGCTAAAAGGCTGAAGAGTAAAATGGCAAGGCTGCGTGTTGTCGTATCGACGAGAATACGCCAGCGGCGGCTGAGTTTATGGAAGAAAAACTCAATCGCCACATGCCCTTTGACCGCTGTGGTGTAAGGTAAGGCGCAGCTAATCGTCACTGCGCCCGTGATTTTTACAATATCATAGGGATAAATGGAGTGCTTGAATAAGCGGACGATTATTTCCACGCAGGTCAGACCCATCATCAAGAGGATCCCCAGCCCAGACACTACCGCCATGGCATAGACCATACTCCGTAACCCGTACAAATAATATGCGTACACCGTCCCCGGTGTGGCTTCGATTGGATTGGGGCTGGCCATGGTTTACTCTTCGTTGGTGCTTTGGGCTATCATCGCCTGGATGTCGGTTAATAATTCTTCTCCGGGCAGATTTTTGGCTTTGGCACCGACAACAAATTCATCCAGAATCGGCTGAACGGCATCCACCCATTTTTGGCTTTCGTCCTCCGCCAGGGTGATTGTTTCTTTTTTCAATTCTTCCACAAAAGTCCAGCCTTCTTCATCCGCCATGTCCCAAGCCCGGCCGTGTTCATCCACCCATTCCTCGCTGACTTGGGTGAGGATGGTCTGAATGTCTTCGGGAAGGCTGGCCCATTTATCCTTGTTCATGGTGACGAACATGGACGTGGTATATCCGATCGCGGTTGTGTTGATGACGTAGTTGATCACTTCGCCCTGGCGCCAGCCCTTCAAGGTTTCGATAGGGCACAGGGTGGCATCCACAACCCCTTTTTGCAACGCTTCGTAGGTCTCTGGCTGGCTCATTCCCACAGGGGTCGCTCCCAAATCTTCCACGATTTTGGACGAAAGCCCGGTAGCCCGGATTTTCATGCCTTTGACATCACTCAACGTTTTAACCGCTTTTTTACTGGCCAGCAGGCCGGGACCATGGGCGTGGACATACAGGACATGGGTATCGGCGGTTTCCGCGGGATTGTATTTTTTCACCATTGCCGTAGCGACGCGGGTGGCGGTGAGACCATCGGGATACCCCAAGGGCAGGTCCAGACCTTCCAGCAGAGGAAAGCGGCCCCGGGTGTAAGCAAAGCAACTCATCCCGATATCACAAATCCCATTGACCACCGCATCATAGACCTGGGGGGCTTTGGCTAACGAATCCCCAGGGAAAATCTGAATTTTAACCCGTCCATCCGTACGTTTTTCCACTTCGCTGGCCCAACTTTCGGCTGTTTTACACTGGATGTGGGTGGGCGGGAAAAAGATGGCATAGGTTAATGTGATGGTTTTTTGGGCTTGCGTTCCGCTGGTTTCTGGAGCGGAGACTTCTCCTTCGTTCCCGCCACTGCAACCCAGCATGCCTGCCAAAAGCATACCAAGACAACCAAGCCAAACCGCATGATGATACCCTTTGCATTTTCTCATAGTCCTGTCTCCCTTCGAGTTTGTCTTCTAAACACCGTGTTTAAAGAAATAAAATTCAGTATGGGTGTGTATTGTCGCAAGAAACGGGGCGGATTGTCAAGGAATGCCGGCCCGTTGTTTTGGAATGATCACAGCTAGAAAAGGGGGATGGGGATGAAGGGAGGGGATCAACTCAAGGAGAAAACAAAAAAAAGCAATTCGGCTTCAGCCGAATTGCTTTTGAATTGAGTGGCAGAATCGATGCCGATCTGGACGCAATCCCTATTAGTTGGTTGCTGTCGCTTCTTCAGTTTCGGCCGCGGGTTCGGCTTCAGCGGCTTCTTCAGCCGGGGCGGCTTCGGTGGATTCTTCTTCGGTTTCAACGGCTGGAGCCTGCTCGGTTCCGGCTGCTGGTTCGGCCTCAACGGCCGGTTGTTCGGCTTCTACCGCGGGAGCGGATTCATTGGCCGCATCTTTACCACCACTGCACGCTTGTACTCCGATAAAAAGCAACCCGAGAAAACAAGCCATTGCCACAATCTGTAACCATTTGTTACGTTTCATTGTCAACTCTCCTTCTTAAGGTTTTGTCTAAACAGACTATCCCATAAAAACAAAATGAGGCAAGTGCACGTCTCGATTTTGTTCCATGGTGTTTTTTCAAAGATTCAGGGGATGGAAGCCATCGTCTCTTTTTGTCTTTCGGTAATATTGTACTTGAGAATGCATCCAAGGAAAATAGGTAAAGCAGGGTCGAGCCTGATTTTACTATTTTTTTAAGATGAAGACCCGATCCCGCCCGCCCGCGATGGCGGATCCTGATTGAAAGCCGTAGGGGCTTAACAGGGTATGCAAGGTTTCCGCGGTAAAGCGGTATTCCGCCATGCCCGAATCCAGCCGGGTGAAGTAGCGGGCACTCCACCGTAGTACCGGATTGGCACTTTGTGCGAGATTGCGGACGGGTTCTACAATCAGTACTTTTTTTTCCGCGGCCTGGATGATTTTCTCCACGACGGGTGTCACCTCCGGCAAAAACTGGTATAAGCTGCCCAGCATCATCACCACCTCACCAGGCGGGATGGGCTGGGTGCGGATATCTACCTGGCGGCACGGGATACCCCGGCGCTCGGCGGCATGAAGAAATGCCGGACTGATATCGCAAGCCAGATAGGAAACCGGACGAGTGGCTAAGTAGGGGTAAATCGCGCAGTCTCCCGCGCAGAGATCGACAACCTGGCGTGCATCCCCGATATACCCCGCGATCGTGCGGTAGCGGGCGGTGTAATGGGGAAAATAAAGCAGGCGGATTACCCCTTGGTACAAGAATGGGTAGCGGTAAATAGGGCTGGTCATCGCTTACCTGCTTGGTTCAGTCGTCGCCGGAAGCGGAGGAGTTCCCGCAGGTATTGGATGCTGTCTTGCAGGGGCTTGACGGTCGAGGGCTTATCCCAGCGGCGGAGAAACAACGCGGGGATTTCTTTTACCCGAAAACCGCTGTAGTGCATCCAGGCCATGATTTCTGTATCCCAAAACCAGCCCTGGCTTTGGCACCGGTCCAGCAGGGGAATAATTTTTTCCCGTTTAAAAAACTTAAACCCGGTTTCTGTATCTTCAAAAGGAAGGTGCAACAAAAAACGCACCATCTTGCGGTAGAAAATGCTCAAACACCCCCGGTACATGATACTGGGGCTGTAGTGAAATTTATAGATTCGAAACGCGGTGGCGCCATCGGCTCCTTGCTCCAAGGCCGCCAACATGGATGGGATGTAGCGGCAATGGACTTCTAGATCGATATCCAAATACCCCACGAAAATCCCCCGCGCGGCACGGAATCCTTCGGCGACGGTGCCACCTCGGCCGACGTTGGTTTCATGGCAAACGCACCGGATGGTATTGTCCTGTTTCGCCAGGGCGCGGACGGTTGCCGCGCTGCCATCCGGGCTGCAATCGTCGATGACAATCAGTTCATACGTATACTGGGTCTGATCCATCACACGGTGGATTTCCGCCAGACTGTCCATAAGCAAGGCGCCGTCGTTATAACAGGGAATGACCAGGGATAGGTCGATTGGGTTTTGTGTCATGGGGTATATCGATCGGCCTCGGAGGTAATGGTTGCTTTGCAGGGGATGTAGACCGTCCCTCTCAATCCGTAGCCTTTTTGTCCGGGGCGGACGAAAAAGGGGCATAATTGATCGCAGAAATCAAATCCTTCGTAGAGATTGAAAGCCGAGCCGGGCCCGTCTTCCCGCTGGGCGACACTGACAGAGAGGCTATACGCGCCATCCAGCAGGGGCAGTGATTCTAATTCAAAAACCGTTTTCCCTTGGCCCTGTACGCATTCAATATCGCCAAACGTCACATCGGTCGCGGCGATGTAAAGTGGATTCCCGCTGTCATCCATTACCCCCAGACCAAAGACCGGGTAGGGGATGGGTTGTTTCGCGGTCCATTCCAGTTCAACGCGCACCGGTTCGCCGGTTTCGAAAACATAGCGTTCTTGGCCTTCGTGATTCATCATGCGGATCCGGTCGAAGCGCAGTTCGAAGGTTCCCTTGCGGTTACGTTTGATGATCTCCGGGGATATGACCTCCTGGCGCTGACGGGCCAGTTCGAACTGGTGCTGCTTGTACAGGTTGATCATCTCATAGGGATGGCCTTCGCCTGCGATGGTCCCGCTTTTTAATACCACCGCGCGACTGCACAGACCGAGAATTGCATCCAGATCGTGGGAGACCAGGAGAATGGTTTTGCCCGAATTGCGCAGTTCGCGAATGTGGCCTTTGCATTTTTGCTGAAAGCGGTGATCCCCAACAGCGAGAATTTCATCGACCAGCAGAATATCAGGCTGCACGAAAATACCGATGGCAAAGCCGAGGCGCAAGTACATGCCGGAAGAATAGTGCTTGACGGGTGCGTCGATAAAATGCCCCAATTCACTGAAGGCAGTGATCTCGGGGATTCGTTTTTCCAATTCCTGCCGGGGGATGCCCAGCAGCGCGCCGGATAAAAAGACATTTTCCCGCCCGGTCATCTCGGGGTGAAAGCCAACCCCCACCTCCAGCATACTAGCGACGGTGCCCGAAACGGTAATAGCGCCATGGGTCGGTTTGGTGATCCCCGCGATGAGTTTGAGCAGCGTGCTTTTCCCCGAGCCGTTATTCCCGATCAAGCCCAGAATTTCCCCCTGGGCGATGGTGAGATCGATGGATTTCAAGGCTTCGATCACCCTCTGGGTCTGGCGGCCCCGGCCACCGCGCAGAATTTTTTCTTTCAGGCTAGTCGCCCGCTCTTCCGAGAGGAAGTAGGTTTTGCCCACGCCTTGGCAGATGATGGCGGGCGGTTTGGCTGTTGGATTCATGAGGGAGATTCCGTCATTCTGGCTGAGCCGCGCGATCCATCAATTCCACACCCGTGCAGCGTTGTTTGGCTTCTGCGATCCGGTTTTGTTGCGCCTCGATCCATGCAAGCAACGCGGCCTGTTGTGTTGAAAGAGAGTGTAACGCGTGGTTGACCTGTTCCGGATGGGGGGAACCGCAATGGGTACGGTTCATGACACAGCGGACGGGGTCGGTGAGTTGGCTGTATTCCTCATCGGTTAACAGGGTGATGTTGTCCTTTTGCAGAAGGGTATTCAGGGTTGATTTGGCGATGAATCCCTCGGTACTGAGCCCCACCGCATCAGAAAGGATGCGGTAGGTCTGGCGGAAAGGGACCTGGCGGGATTGGGCCAGGAAATCCGCGATATCCACCGCGTTCAAAAAGCCGGTCCGCGCGGCTTGGGTCATCCGGTCGGTGTGCACGTGCAGGCCTTGAAAGACATCGGCCAGGATGCGAGCGGCATGACGGGCTTCGCGGACAGCATCCATGAACTGGTACTTTGTCCATTGCACGTCTTTGTTATAGCCAGCCAGATTGGCGGCGTTGATGGTGGTCAAGGCGGCGCAGTAGCCTTGGACGGCTTGGGCCTTGCCCTTGATGGCTTCAGCAAAATCCGGATTACGTTTTTGCGGCATGATGGAACTGCCCGTGGTAAAGGCTGGGGGAAGGGAAAGATAACCGAATTCCTCGGTGGAGAACAGGATCAAGTCTTGAGACACGCAGGCCAGGCGTTTCATCAGCAAGGCCAGGGCTTGGGTGATTTCGGTCTCGGCTTCGCCGCGGGACATGACGGCGTCCAGGGTGTTTTCCTGGGGGCCGTCAAAGGCCATCAGTTGGGCGGTGTATTCCCGGTCCAGGGGCCATGTCGTTCCATACGAGGCGGCGGCACCGAGGGGGCAGGTGTTGATGCGGTGGTAGAGATCCATCCAACGCTGGGCGTCGCGCCGCAAGCCTTGGGTGTACGAGGCACACCAATGGGCCCAGGTGGTGATGGTGGCTTTGCGGTGATGGGTATAGCCTGGCATGACGGCCTGGAGATGCGAGGCGGCGTGGGTGAGGATGGCGCTGATTAAGGTTGTGGTTTCCTGACAGAATTCGAGGATCACATCCCGGGCATAGAGTTTCATGTCGTTGGCGACTTGATCGTTACGGCTGCGGCCGGAGTGCAGCCGCCCCCCCAGCGCTTCGCCGCAGTGCTCGGTTATATAGGCTTCAATATTGATGTGGACATCTTCCAGGGTAGGATCCAGATGCCAGCACCCTTCCAACCAGTCTTCTTTTAGTTTTATTAAGGCGGCCAAGATGGACCGCGCTTCTTCCCGGCTGAATACGCCCCCTCTATATAAGGTCAGGGCGTGGGCCTGGTTGGTCCAGATATCATAAGGGACCAGATCCTGGTCTGCTTCGGGGAGGGGGACCACATCCCGTCCCGCCGAGAAGGCGACAAACGCTTCTTTGGCGGATCCTTTTTTTTCACTATGCCAAACCGGTTTTCTCACGATGACGATCCTCGTACTTTTCAATTTGTTCTGATCGAAGCATGGGCGTTGGCGCCCCTGGGAGTCAGGGGGATTATAATCGGCCCTCGTCATTCCGTCAGGCGGGAGTGAAGGGTAGATTGTCAGTCCCAGAACAAGGCTTGAACGGGGCGGTCCTTCCGGGTTCCGTTTTCCCCTGGCTCGGATTCGAATCCAGACATCCGAATACCCAATAAGCGGACCTTTCGGCCGAATAAATCGACTTGGTTCAATAAACGACACGCGATCTGGCCGATTTCGTTGGCGTCATCGGTATAATGGGGGATGGAGATCGAGCGGACCAGGATTTGAAAATTATCCAGGCGGACCTTGATCCCGACGGTCCGCCCACGCAGTTTCGACCGGATCAAGTGTTCGCCTACATCCTGAGCCAGTTCTTGCAGAACGGGTTTCATCTCTTTCTTCTCGGCGATATCCCGGTTGAATGTTCGTTCGGTCGAGAGAGATTTGCGCTGCCGTTCGGTCACCACAGGGCTGTAATCGATCCCCCGGGCCATGTAGTACAGGCGCTCCCCGTATTTGGGGCCCAGGATGCCTTGCAACTCGCCCAGGGTCAAGCGTTTGAAATCGCGGATGGTTTCGATATCCAACTCGGTCAATCGCTGCTCGGTCCGTTTGCCAATGCCGGGGATCACCCGCACGGGCAAGGGTTCCAGGAATGATTCGGCGTCGTGGGGGCGGATGACGAATAGCCCATCGGGTTTATCGAAATCGGACGCAATTTTGGCCAGGAATTTATTGGGTCCGATCCCAACGGATGCGGTAAGGCGGGTGGTCGCGAGAATTTCCGTCCGAATGCGTTTACCGATGGCTTCGCCATGCTCATAATCCAAAGATTGTTGGCTAATCTCCAAGTACGCTTCATCCAGGGAAACCGGCTCCACCAAGGGCGTGATCTGCTGAAAAATGGCGTGGATTTGGCAGGACACCTGGCGGTACACCTCAAACCGGGGCACGCAGCGGATCAAATGGGGGCATAGCCGGAAGGCATGTCCCATGGGCATCGCGGATCGAATCCCGAAGGTTCGGGCTTCGTAGGATGCGGCGGCGACGACTCCCCGCTCTTCAGGGCTCCCGCCCACCGCGACGGGCAGGCCCTTCAGTTCGGGGTGATCCCGCTGCTCGACGGAGGCGAAAAAGGCATCCATGTCCACGTGCATAATGATCCGCTGGATCATCCTGGTTCTCCAAACCTGGGGCTGCCGCTATCAAGGCGGAGACAGCTGGGGGAATTAATCGAAATCGAACGTGACGAGGGAATGGACCGGGACGGGTTCCAATTTTTTTCGTCCCCCAAGAATGGGCAATTCCACGATAAAGGAAATTCCCTCAATCTGGCAAGTCATGTTGGAGAGCAACTTTTTGGCGGCTTCGACCGTCCCGCCGGTGGCCAGCAAATCGTCCACGATCACCACGGTTTCCCCAGGGCTGACCGCGTCCTTGTGCATTTCGATGGCGTCTTGTCCATATTCCAGGGCGTAGGTGTGAGAAAAGGTTTCGGCGGGCAGTTTGTGGGGTTTGCGGACCAGGACCAACCCCGCTTGCAGTTGTAAGGCGAGGGGGGAGCCGAAGATAAAACCCCGGGATTCGACGGCAATTACCTTGTCGATCGATTTTCCCTTGTATGGCTCTGCCATAGCGTCCATTGCGTATTGGAAGGCTTTGGGATTGAGCAGCAAGGTTGTGATATCGACAAACTGAATCCCAGGCTTGGGAAAATCGGGGACAATGCGAAAGGTGCTCTTCAAATCCATGGATCATCACTCCTGTGTTTGAATTGAAAGGTTCAACATATCGGATTATCAAAAATTTTGAAATAGAGACAAGATGGCTTATGGAAGATTGGCTTGAATTTTTCAAGAAAAGACGATGGGGAAGGGATTAAATGAAGTCCGATCGCTCCCCCGCTTGGTCGATCATATTGCGAAGGCCTTGTATAGCGATGTTGAGCAATTGCCGCACCCGTTCCCGGGTCAGGCCCAAGGTCTCGGCGATGGCTTGAATCGTTTGGGATTCTTCGCCGTTGAGACCAAAGCGGCGAGTCAGGATATACTGTTCTCTCTCACCCAGGCGTTGAATAAACTGGATTAATCGTTGATCACGGGAAAGTAGAGCCATTTCCAGATCGGGCCGGGGCGTGGTGCAATCTTCAAAGCGCAGATCATGGTTGGATTCATCTTCTTCGCAGGTCAAGGGCTCGATGATGGCGGGAGAGAAGACGAGGTCCGCAATCTCCTGGGCTTCTTCGGTACTGAACTCTTTCTCCAAGACTTCGGTCAATTCCCAGGGTTGGGGGTCTTTGCCTTGGGTTGTGACGAGTTCGCGGTAGAGCACCTTGGCGCGGGCAAGTTGCTCTTGTTTGTGGGTGGGCAGGCGGACAATGGAGCCATGCATGGAGAGGGCCCGGTTGATATACTGCCGAATCCACCAGGTGGCGTAGGTACTGAAGCGACAGTCCCGGCTTGTCTGGAATTTCTCTACCGCTTTGATGAGCCCCAGGTTTCCCTCCTCGATCAAATCCATCAAGCCAAAACCCTGGTTTTGGTACCGTTTGGCGAGATTCACCACTAAGCGCAGATTGCACAAGATCAACTGGCTGCGGGCTTCTGCGTCTCCTTGCTCTGCTTGAACCGCCAAGGCTTTTTCTTCGTCCGCGCTGAGCAAGGGATAATTCCCCATCTCGCGGAGATAAAGCCCAATCAGGTGACTATCTGCGTGATCTTCAACAAATGGCATGAAATGCCCCGTTTTTTATTCCCGTCATTCGTATTCCATCAACCTCAGCCCCATACCGAAAGAATGTATGTGGCTCTGAACCTTCTGTCAAGAAGACTTTCGGGGAATAATACCGCAAATCCAGTTTGATATGGTTGGATTTCTCAGTAGGGGAAGGAGTGGCCGGATGTGTCTCTTCCTTGCCCATTGTTTAAAAAAGGGACTATGCCAGAACAGAGACAATTTATCTTTCCGAAGCAAGCGGAACTCCTTGCGGGGATCGCGGGGACGTTGCTGCTGGGTGCCGTGGTTTTTTGGCTGCAATCACCACTGTATTTCTTTATTATTCTGG
>JAVFAP010000013.1:0-16699 GCA_034002445.1 bacterium
CAAACAGAAGAAACGGGAACGCAAGCAATCCATTCTCTTTTCCTGGAGATTTCAAACAACGCTTCCCGCAACTCTCGCAATCAGAGTCCCGCGTTTTCCTTCCATTATAAAAAGACAAAATAGAATTTGTTATAAAAAATAACAAGAGGCATTTTTATGAGTTATTCGTTTCCACCCTCTGTCACCCCCCAAGAAGTCAAAGAGAAGCTGGACCGCCAAGACCCAGTGGTATTGCTCGATGTGCGAGAGCACGCCGAGTTGGCCATCGTCCGCCTTCCGAATGTGCTGCACATCCCCATGGGAGAAATCCCCACCCGGTTGAACGAATTGAAAGCACATCCGGATTCCGAAATTGTCGTGCTCTGCCATCTGGGAGGCCGCAGCATGCAAGTGGCCTCGTACCTGATGAGCCAAGGGGTAGCCAATGTTAAAAATCTGGACGGCGGGATCGATGCCTGGGCCAGTGAGGTAGACCCTTCCCTGCCCCGCTATTAAGATGGAGCCCAAATCCCAGTTCCGTGCTTTGGGCTAGAGGGCATGAAGAAATCAACCGGAAAATCCACCCAATGGTTCCCACTCGGCGTCCCGCTGTTGCTGGGGCTGTGGAGTATCGCGCACTTGCTCTGGCATGCGCTGGACAATCTGCCCCTTTGGGCGGACCAGGTCTTTTATGCCGAAGGAGCGGTGCGGATTGTCCGGAATTATATCACGTTGCCATGGCTGGATTTCTTTCGTTCGCTGGATGACATCACCCTGATGCGACGCCCGCCGGGCGCCAGTTTGCTGCTGGCGCCCTTTGTGTATGGGCTGGATGGGAATATCCAGTGGATCAAGGCGGCGTCGCTGTTGTGGTATGGCGCGATTTTCGCCGCTATCCACCAACTCGGGAAGCGAAGCGGCGGGCGCGAGACAGGGCTGCTGGCCTTGGCGTTTTTTGTTTGTCTTCCGCAGATCTACCATCTGGAAATCGATCCCGAGTTTTATCAGATCCTGCTACTTCCCCTGATTCTGCTGTGTACCCAGCATCTGTGGGACCGCGGTGCGGCGGGGTATGCCTGGTGGTTCGCAGTGGGCTTGCTGACCGCGATCGGATTAATGCTGAAGTGGATCTTCGCGCTGTTTCTCCTCGGTCCCTGCATCTACCTGGGGATCGAACTGGGACGGAAAATCCTTACCCATCCGCAATGGAGATGGCGACTGGGAGTGCTGGGCAAGTTGGGCTTGATGCTGCTCCCCGTTCTGGGAATTTGGGTGCTTTGGTATGGCCCCAACTGGAACCACCTCACCGCCAGTTTTTCGGAATATGCCGAGACCAAGGAATTCTCGCCGTTTCAGAGTGGCTGGACGTGGGCGGCGCCCTTCTACTACCCCACCCAGTTTGTGTGGTACAACAAAATTGTGCCCACCCTCCTGCTGCTGACTGGGATCGCATTGGCGTGCCTCCCCCGATGGATCTACGTCAAGTTGCCGCTCTTAGCCCCAGACAGGACAACCCGCTTCACCTGGACCTGGTGCCTTGCCAGCCTGGCGGGCTTTTTGTTGTATTTCGCGCTCCGCTATGAGAATCTGCCCAAGAAGTATATGTTCCCCTTACTGGGAATTTTGGCGGTTCTGGCCGTCAGTTGGATTTCACTCTGCCCGGCGGGCAGGTGGAAAACCGGGATTACCCGGTGCTTGCTGCTGTACAGTGTGTTCTGCACCCTCTGGATTCCCTTTGGTCGGCCAGAGATCAACGCCCAGTTCGACAGCCCCCGCAATTTTTACCCTGATCCACAAAAACCAATTTTGTGGTACTTGCTGCCCAACGCCTGGGTGCCGGACCGGGCCCATTGGCCCTATGAGGCGATCGCCCGTTCGCTGCGCCAAAGAGAAGCAGACAAAACAGAGCCACGAAAACTCTGTGTCCTGCCCGATTTGTACTATTTTGACGGGTTTGGTTGCCGGTATCACCTGCAGACGCTCTGCCCCACGGTCCAGGTGGCGCCATTGGAGAATCGCAAGGGGCTGGAGAATCTGTTCCTGGCTACCTATCTATTAACAAGCCGCAATTCCATCACCCGCTATCCCTACGACGCTAGGCGCACCATGCCGGAGGCGCAGACGGCGGTAGCGCTGGGCCGCTGGCTGGACCGGTCCCCCGCCTGGTTCAATAACTACACCTTGGTGGACACGTTTCTGTTGCCGCGGGGGTATGGTGAGATGCAACTGTACCAGCGTCATGCGGCACACACCCCCGAGGCCGTCGCGGCGCTGTGCGATTTTTGGCTGACCTGGCATCTGGAGAATCAAGACCTCTGGCCACAAATCCAGGCGCTATGGCGTTATGCTTCCAGAGAAGAAGAAGCCACACGGGCTGGGCTTTTTCTCCGGGCCCGCGATGCAAATGATGCCTCCGCCTGGGCCGCGCTGCGAGAGAGGACCCAAGTTTCCGCAGACCTCCATGGCTATGAACAAATCCAACTGGGGGTATGGGCACGACAACGGGGTGAGGAAAGGTTGGGGCAGGCCCTGCTGGAAACATGCCTGGCCGGGGATTCCTATTGCCGATGGAAGGCAGCCTTGCTTTTGGGTGAATGGGCGGAACAGCGCGGTGCGCTGGCCGAGGCGGAAGCATACTACAAACGCATGCTTGTGTTAAACCCCGAGCGGCCCGAGCCGGTATCCGCGTTGCGGCGGCTGGCCAATCCACAGGATCCCACCGCGCAAGCATTCTTTGCGGAGTTAGAAAACGAGGTGATTCACCTCCTGCATCTTAACCGCAGCGAAAACGCCAATCGAGCACTGACCGAGTTACTGCTGGATCACGGCTGGAACCAAGCAGCCCTACCCTACGCCTATGGCACCTACCTGGTAGGCCGCAAGGAATATAAGAACACCGTCGTCTTTCACCGCGCCCTGCAGGCCAATGGATTATCCCTGCCCGATTACGAAACAATTCTGCTCCCCGCAGGATACCTTCCATCGACAACAGAAACACCAGAGCAGGAGATTTCTTTGCATGCGGGGGCATCGGTGTCATTTTCGTTCTTACAACTAGAGGAGGGAACCTACAGGATGGCGTGGGAAGAAACTCTCCACGAAGCGCCCACCCGGCTGTCATTCCGTTTGGACGCTACGGCAATCGGAACGGTTCAATCCATAGGCGAAGAGCCCAGAGGAGGAGGTGAAATCCAGTTCCATGCCCCTGCCAAGGAAGACCGCTTGACAATTTATTGCCAGCAAGGCGCCATAACACTCCGGCGCCTTACATTGCAGCGAATCCGGGCTGCGATCCCCCTATGGGACAGTGAAGGCCAAGCAACAGCGAAATCCAAGTGGGTGACAGGGATCGAGCGAGGCCCGAATGGCGGGTATGTATTCACCCATGAAGCGAACCACGCCCTCCTCCATTTTCAATTCCACAGCGATCCGCGTGCCTGGGACGCGATCGTCTTCCACAGCCAGGGCTTGGCGACACAGAGGGGTACGGTCAAACTCAATTTACGCCAGGAGGGGGGAACCCGGGATTTCACCTTCCCGTTTACCATACCGGAGGGGGAATCGGTCACTCGCATTCCGATCCCGGCCGAAGCCAAGCAATACCAATTTTTATTGGGGATTTCCTTGAAATTTGAAGACATGCCAGCGCAGAATGAAAGACGAATTGCCAATCTGCACCTTGTCCGGCAATGATCGCAGCAACTTTTTTAAGAATGGGGTAAACAAAGTATGGGGAAGAAACAATTGTATTTCGCTATTGCACCCTTTTTGGTGGGTTTGGTTTTGGGGCGGCTGAATCCCCTGGATCCAGCCCAAGCCCAGCCGGTTACCCTGCTGGCTGATTCAGAGTACACCATCGAGCGCTGTATCAATCCATTCGATCCGGAGAAGATCGAGAAATCCGCCAACGGCTTTATGTATTGGTACGTTTCGAAGGAGTTATCACAGGGTCTGAATCTCAAGTTATCCGAAGTCAACCCTGGCACCGCGCATCACGGGGCGCACCAGCATCCCGAGAGTGAAATCTATTTCGTGCTGAGTGGGAGCGCCGAGTTGATCTTCAACGGAGAAAGCAAGACGGTGGGAGCGAACACGGCGATGTATTGCCCTCCTCTTGTATCCCATGGAATCCGGAATGCGGGCAACACGCCGCTGCAGTATTTTGTGATTAAAACCAACTGAACCGGGTATATTACGCAAAAAGGGATCGAATGGTTCGATCCCTTTTTGCGTTACTCTACAGAACATTCCAGCCGGGTTTCAGGTCAGGCCATCCAGGAAGCCTTTAAGGCGTTGGGCGCGGAGGGGGTGGCGCAGTTTGCGAATAGCCTTCGTCTCG
The DNA here is from genome assembly GCA_034002445.1 of bacterium. Taxonomy (GTDB): domain Bacteria; phylum Hinthialibacterota; class Hinthialibacteria; order Hinthialibacterales; family Hinthialibacteraceae; genus JAVFAP01. The sequence continues at coordinate 4,319 of JAVFAP010000013.1, forward strand.
ATCTGGCGAACCCGTTCGCGAGTAATGCCAAAGCGGTTGCCCACTTCTTCCAGTTTGCGGGGCTGGCCGTCATCCAGGCCATAGCGCAAGCGAAGAACGGCTTCTTCGCGTTCGGTGAGGGTTTCCAGGGCTTGCTCGATCTCGTTTTCCAGCGAATTGTGGCTGGCGTTATCCACGGGGGAAGAGACCGATTGATCTTCGATGAAATCGCCTAAGAAACTATCTTCACTATCGTTGATCGGGGTTTCCAGCGAGACCGCGCGTTGGACGACCCGAGCGAGTTTCATGTATTTTTTTACCGGGATATCCACCCGCACGGCGATTTCCTCGGGCGTGGCATCGCGGCCCAGTTCTTGTTGCAATTCTTCGGACGCTTTGATGATCCGGTGCCAGGTGCCCTGCAAGCCAACTGGGATACGGATATCGTGAGCTTGGCTGGCGCAGGCGCGGGAAATCGCCTGGCGAATCCACCAGGTGGCATAGGTACTGAATTTGAAGCCCAAGAGGTGATCAAATTTTTCGGCTGCGCGCATCAAGCCGATGTTGCCTTCCTGAATCAAATCCAGGAGATGGACGCCCCGATGGCGGAATCCCTTGGCGACAGAGACAACCAAGCGCAGGTTGGCGCGGACCAGGTCCATTTTCGCGCGTTGGGCTTCGCGTTCGCCCTTGCGGATGATTTTATGGGCTTTGATGAGATGGGGGACATCTTCCCCCTCTTCGATGAGGCGTTGGAGAACATCCTTGGCTTTGGTGAGAGCAGCCAATTCTTTCTCGACCTGATCGATCTCGATCTTGGCGATTTTAGCAAATTTTTCAAGCGTTTTATCGGTATGGCGTTTGTGCGCAGCCATTTTATCCGACTGGCTGGGGGTTAATTGAAAAAGGTTCTCTATACGGTTGCATTCTTTCAGGCAGCGGTCCGCCTGGATGGTGCGGCGGCGCAGATCGTCCGCCAGTTCCTGGATGGTTTCGGGGGCGAAACCAATGCAGTAGAGTTCGTCCCCGGCTTTACGGAAGGCTTCATTCTCCCGGCCCGGTTCGGTTTTGGCCAGTTCCATCGCTTTGCAGGCTTTTTCCTTCGCTTTTTCGACCTTGCGGCGAATTTTCGCGATGAATTTATGAACTTCTTTTTCGTTGGTGGCTTCGGCCGGCATGGTGTTCATGATCACATCCAGGCGGCGTGTGCCGTTTTTGACCTCTTCCACAATCGCGATCAGTTTGTTCAATGCGGTTTGATTGCGGACCACCCCAGTGCAGATGCGCTTGCGGCCATCCTGCATACGTTGGGAAATCTCTTGCTCCCCTTCCTTGGTCAAGAGGGGAATGCTGCCAATTTCACGCAGATAAAGACGCAAACTGTTATGGGCGGCACGGCGGCTGCGAAGCGCCTTGGGATCCAGGATCGACGCCCCCGGCTGATCGGCTAAATCAAATGGGCGCGAGGCAGGGAATAAAAGCGCATCATCTTCCTCGTCATCAATTTCCAAACCAAAATTTAACGATTTGTCGTCAAGGATATCATCGTCTTTGTACAGACTGGATGTCGCGAGAGTATAAGTCATAGATTCGAACTCCTAGGCCCTTCGATACACTGTGCTGCATGGTTATCTCGACAAACGGTTTTTTCGATTGGATTCTGCAAGAAACTCAGTCCATTCTTTTCTACCCTCACGTTGTATGGCCGATTGGCAGAGCCCTGTTAGTTCGTGTTGATGGCCTTGATTTCCGAAACCGGTACCAACGCGCCACACCCCAGTGGTGACGCATTGCGCATGGCAGCCATGTCCGCAATCGTCATACGTCGCAGTACCCGCAGCATCTCACCCCGAGCTTCCGCGAACAACTGTACCACCGCGCATTCGCTTTTGTTACAATGCCGATCATCTCCCATGCATTCAAACTGCCCCGCATCCGTATCGATTGCCACCACCACATCGGCGATGGTGATTTTGTCCGGAGGGATTTTAAATGTAAATCCGCCCCGCTTGCCCCGAATCGACTTGAGAATACCGGATTTGGCCAGCCAGAGCATAATTCGGGCCAAGTAACTTTCGGACGCGTTCAACATTTTGGCTAAATCTTTGATCATGACTGGTTTGTCACTTGATTCACAAGCGATAAACATCAGAGAGTGAAGGGCTAAATCCAAACTTTGGGAGAATTTCATCGGCACAATCCAGGAACAAGGATTTTATCCAAGATTAGACCTTGAGCCCTAAAAATGTCAAGTCAAAATCCTCTTTCCATACCAGCGGGAACATCCAGATACTCCCAGGGGATGCAATAAAACGAAACGTATGCGCAATCTTTTTCTTGATCCGATTCTTTCTCCACTCTCTCGTTAGAATTATACATACCCACCCTGTTTGTGTAACCCATAAATGAAAATTTGCCGCCAGAAATTTTGAGCAAATCCCTCATAAAAATGGTAATTTGATCCATTCTGTTGTATGATACCCGCAGGATTGGAATCGAAGTTCCCCCCATTCTCTGGCCCATTCCAGGGGAGGGTAAATTCCTTGACGTTCTACCCCGATACCAATCCTTGTTACTTTTCCACGAGAAGTAGCCTCGATTCATTGCACACAAATCCGAAACAATACTATAAGAACGCACTTTTTGAACAAGGTATTACATTGATGAATTCGCTTTTTCCCTTCATTCCATCTCTTCTGGCGTGGGTGCTTCTCTATCTGGTATATACAGGGCTGAACGCATCGCCTGTATGCGGCCAAACCACAAGAGAGGAGGCCTCGTTCCATTTTCTGGTCTGGCCCTATCCCGATTCCCTGATTACCGGCGCCACCGATCCGGAGACGCAAGCCAATCGGTTCTCCTCCGCCTGGTATAATGGACATTTACCCACTTATACAGGAAAAGCCTTGCAAATGATTCTGCCCAAGACCGATTCCATCCAAACCTACCTGGAAACGATCCAATCGGTCAGTCCGGAATGTCTCGAAGGCGACGCCCATTTTATCGCGCAGGAGGTCAATGCCGATACCCTCCGCTACATCCCCGTGCTCAAGCAAGCCCAGACCCAGCACGGCCAAGCCGAGATTGTGTTCCGTTCCTCACCGCCAAGTTGGGCAGGCCCGATGGGCTTGATCCACCAAGCCTTCTCCAATGGAGGCTACCGCCAGATTCTCTACTGGGAAGCACAGCGGGGGACTCTAGCCAGTTGGGTTTCTTTTTATTCCGCCGAAGAAGCGCTGCGCCACCTCTTGGCCGGGACCGTCCAAGCCGCCGCCCTGCCCGAAGGGATGGTCGAATCATTCTTGCGTCAGCAAGACCGCATGCCATTACTCGCCGGTTTGAGCCGCATTCCGATCCCCGATTCTTATTCCAGCCCCCTCATTTTCATACGGAGTGACCTGTATCATGATCTTCTGACGCGAACCCTGGTAACCGAGACCTGGCTGCGGAACTATTTTTCGGAGGAACTCATCCCAGCGACCCTTACCCCCCTAGGCCCGTAGAACCTGCCATATGGGGATGAACCAGAATTAATCCCGATCCCCGGGATTGGTACGAAAAATCGTGGTTTCCAACACTCCTGACTCCCATGTACCCAACAGCGCCCTTTCCCTGGCGTGGGATCGATCTAGCAATCCCTTTTTGCTACTGGACCGCGCCGGATGGATTCAGGCTTATAATCCAGCGGCCTCCGCTTTGCTTGGTCCGCTCGATTCCACCACCTCCTTCAGCCAACTGCTGAGCGAACAGGCCGCATTCCTGCCCCTTCTTCAACAATGTCTGACCCAAAAACACCCGGTCAGCGCGGGCACAGTCCGGTTTCGTTCTCCCTCCCAGGGCGAAATGATCGTGCAGATGGAATTTCATCCCCTCGGAGAGAGTGGCCTGGCCTGCCTGACTCCTGTCACACCTCCCCTGGAGCATTTGGAAGAGGCGGTCCGCCGCAACGATGCCCGGATCGAGAAACTGAGTGTCCAACTGCGGCAGGTGAGTTCGGAGCTGCTGCAGAAAACCATGGAGTTGGCCGAAGAGAAGAAGCGTCTCACCACCGTGATCAACGGAATTCGGGAAGGGCTGTTGGGGTGCGACGCCCAAGGGCGCCTGATTCATTACAACGAAACCGCGCGGAATCTGCTGAATTTCTCCGCCGAGGAAGTCAAAACCCAGACGTTCCCCAATCTATGCCCGGCGGTGGCAACCGCGGTGGGGTTTCACCCCGGGGATTTATCCAATCTCGTTCCACATCGGATGGATATCACGCTGAACCACAAGATCATCCACATCATCGCATCCCCGATCTCCGACGAGAACAAGCAGCCCATCGGCCTGGTGTTGATTCTGCATGACCGGACCCAGGAAGCCGAATTGGACCAAATGAAGGACGACCTCATTTCCATTGTATCCCATGAACTGCGTTCTCCGCTGACATCCATCAAAGGTTATATGGACTTGATGCTGGGCGGGGAATTGGGAGAGATCCCCGCGTCAATCCAAGGCTACCTCACCATAGTTTCTTCCAACGCTAACCGCTTGGCCGCGCTGATCGATGATATGCTGGATCTGTCCCGGATCGAATCGGGCAAACTCTCCATGAGTTTTGGAAAAATCGAGATCAAGTACCTCTGCGACTACGTCTACTTGACGATGAAACCGCTGGCCACGCAAAAAACGATCGAATTCACCCAAGAAGTCCAAGCCGATCTGGCCGTGTCCGGCGACGTGGACCGTTTGCAGCAAGCCTTGACCAACCTAGTCTCCAACGCTATCAAGTACACCCCCGAACACGGCAGGGTTACGATTCAGGCGTTTCGGAAAGACCACTCCATCTGCATCGCGGTGCAGGACAGCGGAATAGGAATCGGAGAGATGGATCAAAAGAAGTTGTTCCATAAATTCTTTCGGGTAAAAAACAATCATACCCGGCACATTGGGGGAACAGGGCTGGGGCTTTGTATCACCAAATCAATTGTGGAAGCGCATGAAGGACACATCCATCTCGAATCCAAAGAAGGGGAAGGATCGTGCTTCACCATGGAACTGCCCGATTTTCGGCCTTGAGCCGTGATCCTTGAGGAGACGGGACCGAATGCCTCCCCAGCCCACCCCTTGGATTCCCCTCGCCGCGTGTCCCAAACCGTGTTTACCCAAGAATCTGGCAGCGCTGCGGGCTATTCAACCAGAGTTAGTCTCCTGCCTTGAATCCCAGGCCTCGCGTGAGGATATCTGGCTTCTCCCGGATCCCTCGGGGTATCACGCCTGCCGCAAAGAAACCCCATCCGGCCCGGTCTGGATTCATGGTACCCATCGCATGGGCCAGGAAGCGCAACACCTGATATCCCTCATATCCCAAGGGTTCGCCACCACGCGGTGGCTTGCTTTCGTGTTCGCGACGGGGATGGGGCTGGTCCTGCCCGGAGTGAACCGCTTTCTACAGCAGAAACTACCAGGCCAAGCCAAGGGAGTGGTTTGCCTGGAAGAAGATCCAGGCTTGCTTTACGCAGGGCTATGTTCCTACGATTTAACAGAAGTGCTTTATTCTGGGCGCTTTCTCTTTGCCCTCGGCCCCGATCTCATCCAAGCCGTCAAAGATCTCTACGAAACGCACCATCTGGAAACGCTGAACGATCAGCAGATTGGCTTTTTCACTGGCTCGATTCTCAAAGACCGGGAAAGAATCCAAACGTACTCTACCCTGATCCAGGCGATCCAATCCCATCATACAACCCAAAGAGCCGCCTATCTCGATCTCCTAAAAAAAGCGGAGATCACCTGGGCGTCTCCGCCGAAGGCCATCCGCCGGGTCTGGACGCAGATCAATGACGAACGTGCTGGCGGCGGGATGCTCCTCGGGCTGGTGGAAGGATTTCGCCAGGCAGGACTCGAAGCCCGCGCTCTGTGTTTTCACGATCAGTTCTTCACCCGGCTCTACCGTTGCGCCTACGATTTTTTTAGGTTCCAGCCCGATCTGTACCTTTGCATCAATCATTCTTCCAACTACACCTTGCCCTTCGCGAAGGAAGTCCCCATTCCCCGGGTGGTATGGTTTGTCGATGAGCCCATCAATACGGTCCCGATTCCATTCCATCCCCGCGACCAGGTGATCGCTATCGCCAGTTCCTTTCTCGATGCAATCGCCCCGCAGGGAATCCCCCCCCTGGGGGTGGTCCAGGCAGGCTGCCCCGCGATCCTCACCCCCCCACCGAAACAGGGAGAATGGCGGCACGAAGTCAGTTATGTGGGATCGGTGATCGACAACCGTGCATTGATCGCAAGCCTGAGCTCCACGTGTCGTGCCTGGATCGACGAGATCATCGATGCCCAGCTGGCCGCGCTACGACGCAACCTAGACGATCTGGTGTCACAAAATCCAGCCAATCCCGCCATCCTTCAGGCCATCCATGAGCGCTTGGCATCTTCCTTTTCGAAAGCAGCCTATATGGGTCCGGCACAGATGCTGCTCTACTTTCTGTATACCGAGGCCAACAGCCGCCGCCGGGTACAGATTCTTGACGCAATCCCTCCTGGACGCGAGTTCGGTCTATACGGCCCGCCAGACTGGCTGGGCCTGCTACCCCCAACGCGAAAGAATTCCTACAAAGGCCCCATCACTTCCAAAGAGGCACTGCATCAGTTGTACCGCTCCAGCATGGTCAATCTTTCCATCAACAGCCTGCAAGGATTCGGCTTTATCAATCCTCGCGTGTTTGAAACCTCAGCGGCGGGCGGATTTCTGCTTGCTGAATACGTCCCCGGGCTGGAAACGGTATTTGAAAAAGATGCGGAATTGCTATGGTTTGAAAGACTGGACGAGATTGGGCCATGCCTGGAATGCGCCTGGGCCGATGAGGAAAAACGGGAGGCGATGATCCGCCGTGCCCAAAGTAAATTACTACACAATCACACGTACACACACCGCGCGCGGACAATCCTGGGGTTGCAGCAACCGCACATGTGAACAAGATCCACGCGGCGGTCTGTCTGATTCACGCATCCAACACCGAGCGGACTTTTTTCAACAATTCCAGCATGGAGAATGGTTTTTGCAGAAAGGCGACACTGTCGCCAATCCCATGGCGCAGGATGGCATCATCCGTATACCCGGACATATACAGTACTTTCAACCCTGGCTGCTTGGCTGACAGGGTTTCCGCGATTTCACGGCCACTCACACGCGGCAAGACGACATCGGTCAGCAACAGATCGATCGGCATCCCCACGGTTTGATGGATGGAGTAGGCGCTCTCGTACGATTCCGCGGACAGGACATGGTAGCCATATTTTTCTAGACTGCTCACGGCAAAACTCAGAACCACTTGCTCATCTTCCACAACCAGGATGGTTTCAGCACCATAAAACAACCCATCTTCCACCTGGGATTCTTCGGTTGCCGCATCCTCCACTTGGTCAATCCGGGGGAGATAGATCTGGAATTCGGTCCCTTTCCCCACTTCGCTATGAAGCCGGATGGTCCCTTCCATCTGCTGGACAAGGCCATACACCATCGATAATCCAAGCCCCGTTCCCTTGCCCTTGGGTTTTGTCGTAAAGAAGGGATCGAACACCCGGTTGATGATTTCGGGGGGAATCCCACACCCGGTGTCTCGAATGGAAATCATGACATACATCCCCAGAGCCTGGCCGGGAAAGAGTTCGCACTCATGGGGATTCAGTTCGACATTTTTCGTTTCTAAACGCAAGTGTCCGCCATCCGGCATCGCATCGCGCGCATTGACCACCAGGTTGATGAGAATTTGTTCCAACTGGCCCGAATCCGCTTTGACGAGCCCCAGGTGCGGATCCATGATGGTGGTATACTCGATCGGCTCGCCGATGAGCCGGACCAGCATTTGATTGAGATTGGTGATCAGGGCATTCAGGTCCAGCACCCGTAGTTCCAGAATCTGCTTGCGGCTGAACGCCAGCAATTGGCGAGTAAGCGAGGCGGCCCGATCGCCCGCGGTTTTGATATTTTCCAGCAGGGCGTAGTTGGAGTCGCCAGGAGGGCAACGCTTCAGCAATAAATCAGAGAATCCGATGATCGCTGTCAGCAGATTGTTGAAGTCATGCGCGATGCCCCCAGCCAACTGCCCAACCGCTTCCATCTTCTGAGACTGGAGCAATTGTTTTTCTAAAAAATCTTTTTCTTGCTGGACGAAATCGCGTTCCATTTCAGAAGCGACTCGGAGGGCGAAGAGTTGCAGAATCGATTCCACCATGCCCGCATATTCCAAGGGCCGTTTGAAACAGCACATCATAACCCCCATGCATTGGTTCGCGGCGTTTTTCAGAGGGACTCCGGCAAATGCTTCGATGCCGTGGTTTCTCAAAAAGGCATCGTGCGGGAACGTCTGCTGGACCAGAGCGGAGAAGGAAATCAGCCCCTTTTTTTGCATCATTTCCGCCGGGGTTCCCTCCACCGCGAAGGTACAATCCTCCCCGATCTGGTGATTCTCGCAGACCGCCAGAGAATGCACCATCCCATCGGCCATACGGCCAATCAGCGCGATATCCGCACTGAGGATTCGGGCCAGTTCCAGAACCATGGAATCAAAAAACCGGTCTCCGTAGTATCGGGAAGTGGCTTGGACAATATCCTTGATCGCGTTTTCCGCCTGGCGGCGCAGCGAGATATCGCGGGTAATGCCGATCACCTCGACCATCTCCCCTTGTTCATTGCGTACCGGCGTGGAGTGGACTTCGCAAAGAACCAACGAGCCATTCTTATGACGGTGGTATACTTCCGCTGTTTTCGGACCGTAAAATTCTTGTATGCGCCGTTTTTCCAAGGAACGTAAATATTGATTCATGGAATCCGCGGTGATGATGTTTCCTACCGATCGGCCTATCACCTCCTTTGGATCGAATCCCAAAATCGTCTGAATCGCGGGATTGATGTAGGTCAACACACCGTGCAGGTCAATACGCCAGACCATATCCCGGGCCAGTTCGACCACACAGCGGTAGCGTGCTTCGCTTTCTCGCAAAGCCTGTTCGTTCTGTTTGCGCAGGGTGATATCCCGGCTGATCAGCAGGCATTGCGCTTCTTCCGTCCCATTCGTGGCAGGGTACAGTTGGCCGCTGGATTCGACCCAAATGTAGTCATCCCCTTTTTTGCGAAGACGCATAGCGATCGCGGACGCGGGGGAAGGAGCCGATGAGAGGGTTTTCAAAAAATGAAGGAAAGCGGCCTGGTCCTCGGGATGGATGAGGGGGGAAAATGCTTGGTTGATCAGGTCGTCCGCACTGTAGCCTAAAATGCTTTGACAGGACGGAGAGATGAACTGGATCCGGCCATCAAGAGTGTGCAAGGAGACGATGTCGCTGCCATTATCGGCCAAAAGGTGATATTGATAATCCGCTTTCATCCAATGAGCGGAGGTTTCCAGGATTTCCTGGCGTAATTTCAGAACCAGCCAATACAGCAAGCAGGCGGTGGAAGTAATAAAGAACCACCCTTTGAGGGTTTGCAATTTTGAGAGATGAAGGGCATCCACACCCATCCCAGCCAGAAAAGCATCCGAGAACACAATCCAGCAAAAACTAATCCCAAAATAAATCAACGGGATTTTGATAATTGTCCACGAAAAATAGGGGCGGGTTGGTTGATCGCTCTTCATCGGCATTTTGGTTCCCTACACAGCGCACCACGCATTGGTTATCCTCTCGCCCTCTCAACAGGCAACAATCAATTGCAAGGCGGTTTGGTCCATCCCATCATAAAGACAATCCTCTTTTAATCCACAGGCCCCGACAAGCGGGGCCTGTGGCAAGAACATGCACCGTTTACTCGCTAAATAGCGAGCCCGGATACCCAATACCAGGCTCCAGCAAGAAGAGTTCCACTCGATCGATCCAGACCTGGGTCGAACCATGGGCGCCGACCACTTGAAGATACGGTGTGATCCACGTCCCCATGTCCGGCTCATAGACCGTGGCATAGCGTTTTTCTTGTTCAGCAAAGTCAGCCGAAGAAACATCCAGCAAATAGGCAATGGAGCCATCCAGCCAGATGGTTTCTTCAAACAAACCACCCTTCAACGCCCCCAGGAAAATCTGCGCCCCATCCCCATCCGCTCGGAAGAGAACACGGATCAACACCGGATGCCCCCGGGTATCCGTCGGCAGTTGGGCATAGAGAAAGTGGACCTCCCCGGCATCGACCTTGACCGACAAGCCCTTTCGATCGGTGGAACTGGCGAAGAGCCCTGAGGCCAAGTCAACCAGAGTAACCTCGCCCCCCGGCCCACCGGGGAAGCCTCCCGGCATATCCTCCCACCCGTTATCGTCCAGAGCGGGGAGATGAAATTCATAGATATTGGTGGGCTGGATATCATCGCCGCCCCCCGGAGTGGCGGTCGGGCGGGGTGTTCCAGTCCCCCCGCTATGGGTTGGAGTGGGGGTCCAGTCCGGCGTCGGAGTGGGGGTATACTCGACCGGCGTAGGCAACGGGGTTCCTTCTGGAGTGGGTGTCGCGGTGGGAACCACCTTGCCAGGCTGATAGATGACGGTGTATGTCGTTTCTTTGGCGGCAGGACGATAATCCACGATATGCAGATAATCCTCGTTATACGCCGCCTGACCTTTGGGGCGCTTGAGACGGTGGGTTGTCCAAGCATTGTCGCCAAAGCGGACTTCGCTGCCATCCTCCCGCAGCACCTGGTACAAAGTATGCTGGTTGGCAGCGGGATCCTCGATACGCAGATAGACCCAGCCTTGGGGCATCGTCGCCTTGACCATCATCTCCACCATATCCTGACGGGGCGAACCATTGACCTGCGCGGTTTGTATCACCTGGACCGGCAACAACGAGCCATCGCTGCCATGGATGGTATCGGGCAGGAAATCATCATCCGGCACATCGTTGACCAAGAAATCGGGCAGCCCGTCATCCTGGGGCTGATCCACCCGGATGCTGTGAATCAGTTCGTGAATCTCCACCCGGTCAATCAACGACAATTTGGGATTGTTCATCCCGTCCACATGTTGGTACGAGGCCTGATATTCCACAAATTTCCCCTGCAGGCTGGAAACCATCAGCCAGGTTGCCACCGCGGATTTGCCCGGTTCGATATCACCCAAGTTCACCTTCAGAGAAGGCGTCATGGCTTCGCCGCCAACCTGGGTACCAATGATGGAAAAATCGATCAGCAGGCCTTTTTCATTATCGACAATCTGGGGTTGGGAGGAGGTAATCTGCATATCCCGCGCGATCCCCTTACCGATGTTGGTCATCATCAATCCCAGGGAGAAGGGTTCCGCTGGTTCGACTTCGGTCGTAAAGGGATCATCGCTGTACACTTCTTTCTGGTGGAAGTATTTCACCACCAGGCGTGGATCGGGCATGACCGTAATCGCGTCCGGGAAGAGAGGCACGGTGACATTATTACCATCCATGCGATAATGGAGCGAGCCGCCGACAAAGTATTGGGTTGGCCCATCCGGGGCCGCATCCATCGCGGGGATCAGAATCCACTCCGCCCGCGCGGTGGTTTTGGGCAGAACCGAACCAGAACCATCCATGGACGCAATGCCGGTGAGGATGGGCTCGCGAATGCCAAAACGCTCGTTCTGGAGATCCCCCAGCGCGTCCTGAATTTTGATCTCAACCGAGACGTTTTCCAACATCGAGATGTCGCTGTTGTTATCCAGTTCCAGAATGGCGGAGAAAGCGGAACGGGTCATCACCGCTTCCTGCTCGATGCGAATCCGGACCCGGGCACAGACACCTTCTTCTTCGTTCCCCATCGCCTTTTCATAAGCGGTTTGGACCTTTTGATACGATTTTTGGATGGCGCCAAAGAACTCTTCGTTCCCGAGAGATTCGTTATACTCAGCCGCGGCATCGATCGCTTGCCACGCAGCCAGCAGGCGGGATTTGACGATGAAATTCGGATCACTGCCATTGGGCAAATCGTCCAATTCGAACCAATTGGCTTTCCAGTAGGTAAGGCTGCGGTTCCAGCGGTCCAGAAAAGCCTGGGCATCCTCCACAGCCAGGGTGGAAGGCAAGGCCATCGCTAGAAGCGCGGCTTGTTCGGTGCTGGCGATCGCTTCTCCATCCGCGCTGGAATCAGCGATGAACGCGTCAAATTGCTCCAGCCAGGCGCTGAGGCTATCGCTCTCTTCCGGGTAAACCTGAATCCAGATGGGATCGCCGAAGAATTCGATCAGCGCGTCCATGATACTACGGAGATCATTCAAGTCCTGCTCAAACTCCGCCATCGCCGTATCCATGGAGGGGTACGCGGACGAAGGATAGAGGGCATGCCCCATCCGCCCGCCGGCGGCGATCTTGGCCGCGCCATCTCCGCATTTTTTCTGGTACGCGGTCAGCAATTTATCCCCGCATTTGACGATATCCCAAATCAGCAAGAGCGGCTTGGATATCGTGCTCCCGGCCGC
>JAVFAP010000014.1:0-16619 GCA_034002445.1 bacterium
CCTTGGAATCTTTCATCTCGGTCGCAATATTCAAGTTATAGAATTTCAGAGCACCCATCTTCTCCGCGTGTTCCAGGGCTTTCCTCAACTGTCTTTTATACGTGATGGAAAATGGCCCCAGATAGCCATCGGTGTTGGTGGTGATCAAACTGGGCATCCCATCATACGAAATCTCATCCCCGTGGGTTCCATCATCATAATAGTGAACCCCAATCGCGTCGGCCGGGACGGTAATGTTATAGACCTTGTAATCGATCAAATCGCCGAAAACAGCGTCATAGACTTTTTCCCCATATTTGACCTGGACCATCCCAGTCCCTTGGGAAGCACCCATGCCCATCCCCATGCCACCCATGCCACCCATGCCCCCATACATTCCCATACCGCCACCCATCCCCATGCCACCATACATCCCCCCCATACCCTGGGCGTAGGTTGCATTCGAGGCAAAGAAGAACAAGGCGATCATGCCAATGAACAGTACGGCGAGTGTTTTGGTTTCTTTTAACATGATTCCATCTCTTCAACGTGATTTTTTAGTTTCGTCCCCGGGATCCTCTTCCGGCCCCTGGCCCAATCCCTTCAACGATGGTACCCAGCGGGAAAGTATCATGCTTCCCCCGCAAGTGTCAACTCAAGAAGAAAACTTGAGCTATAGACTATACAACGAAATATTTATTTTCGGGAGAGGAACTCCGGTCCTATCCCTGATTTAATTCTCGAGACCGGCACGCAGACCGCTCCACCATCTTACTAAGAATAATGGGCAAATCGTGTTCCTTCAAGACAGAGAGACCAGCTTCCGTCGTTCCGCCCGGCGTCGCCACCTTCCGCACCAGACTTTCTGGGGACTCATGACTCTTCCGCAACAATTCGGCCGCACCTGCTAAAGTCTCTGTTACCAAGCAGGTTGCGACTTCTTGAGTTAAACCATGTGTAATTGCCGCTTCCATGAACTGCTGCGCCAAATAAAAAATATAGCCTGGCCCGCTCCCCGACACTGCCGTCACCACGTCCTGATATTTCTCATCCACTTCCACAATTTCACCAACCGACCGTAAAATGGCACGAACCCACTCCCGTTCTGTTTCCGGCAGCGACCCCGGATATGAAATCGCGCTGACCCCTCGGCCTACCAGCGCCGGCAAGTTGGGCATCACCCGCACAATCCGCCCCGGACAATCCAACGCCCCCTCCAGGCGGGCCAAACTGACACCTGCCAAAATGGAAATGACTAGATGCTCCTCGGTCAGCGATTGCCGCACCGCCTTCTGCACCTCGATCAAAATTTGCGGCTTGACACTCAGAAACACCGTCTTGGCGCGAGCCCCGGCCTGCGCATTCTCGCCTGTCACCTCCACGCCATAGGTCTCGCGAAGATACACCTGCCGCTCCGGCATCTTCTCACAAACCAGGATATCCTGCGGAACAACCGTCTGCTTGGCCAATAACCCCGACAACACCGCTTCCGCCATGTTGCCGCCACCCACAAACGCTATTTTTTTATCGTAATTGGTCATCATTCTCTTTCATCACGGGGCCTGCCATCGCCCCGTCAGCCGGATTCCACTTGCGCCCCCCCTTGGCACCCTTCTGGGCGGTGATTTGTACAATCCGCCGAGGCAGCCAGGGAACAACGTCTTATTTAAAATAATCCTGTAAGGATTTCACTTCCAGGCTTGCGAACAGATTGGATGCAATCCCTTCCACCGCCGCCTGTGCCGCCGAGATGGTCGTGACATAAGGAATATTGTTTTCCAGCGCGCAGCGGCGCAGCGCCACCTCGTCCTTGGCCGCGTCCTGGCCCGAGGGCGTGTTGATCACCAGCGCCACCTTGCCGTTCTTCATCACATCCACAATATGCGGTCGTTCTTCATGGACTTTAAACACACGCGTCGTGGCGATCCCCTCTCCACTCAAGTACTGGAATGTGCCGCCAGTGGCGAGAATTTCAAATCCCATCTCGATCAATTTTCGCACCGGACGCAAGATATCCGCTTTGTTCCGGTCATGCACGCTGACGATGATCAACTTTTTATCGGTCGTGGGGAACGGGCTGGGCAACATCATCCCCGCCCCAGCCTGGGACTTGGCATAGGCGCGGCCGAAATGGGTATCGATCCCCATCACCTCACCGGTGGACCGCATCTCCGGCCCCAGCAAGGGATCGACTCCCGAAAATTTCACAAAGGGTAAAACCGCTTCTTTTATGGCGATATGCTTGAACGTAGGCCGCTCGGGCAAATGGAACGAAGCCAACGGTACCCCCGCCATGACCTTGGCGGCGATTTTGGCCAGCGGCACCCCCGTCGCTTTGCTCACAAAGGGCACCGTCCGCGATGCACGGGGATTGACCTCCAGCACATACACTTCTTCCCGCCCATTCTGCCGGGTTACCGCGTACTGAATATTCATCAATCCCTTCACCCGCATGGCATGCGCGAGTTTCTTGGTCTGCTCACAAATGGTATCGATGGTCTCGGGAAGCAGGGTATGCGGGGGAATAACGCAGGCGCTGTCACCGGAATGCACCCCGGCATACTCGATGTGCTCCATGATGCCGCCAATATAGACACTGGCTTCATCGGCAATCGCGTCCACATCCACCTCGATCGCGCCATCCAGGTATTTATCAATCAAAATAGGCCGGTCAGGCGAAGCCTGCACCGCGCGCTCCATGTACGTCACCAGGCTTTTTTCATCATAACAGATTTCCATGGCCCGCCCTCCCAACACATACGAGGGCCGCACCAGGATGGGATAAGTCAATCGCTCCGCGATCGCCACCGCTTGCTCGACCCGGGTCGCGGTCCCGTTGGGCGGCTGCTTGATCCCCAGTTCTTCAATCAGCGCCCCAAAGCGCTCTCGGTCTTCCGCCAGGTCGATGCTGTCCGGAGAAGTCCCCAGAATGGGTACCCCGGCCTCTTCCAACGGCACCGCCAGTTTCAGCGGTGTCTGCCCCCCGAATTGCACAATCACCCCTTTGGGCTTTTCTGTTTGAATGATGTTGATCACATCCTCAAACGTCAGCGGTTCGAAGTACAGCCGATCGGCGGTGTCATAATCGGTGGAGACGGTTTCCGGGTTGGAGTTGACCATGATGGTCTCATATCCAATTTCCGAAAGCGCCATCACGGCATGGACACAGCAGTAATCAAACTCGATCCCCTGCCCGATCCGGTTGGGACCGCCTCCCAGGATGATAATCTTCTCCCGGTCACACTCCCGGACCTCGCTTTCGGATTCAAAGGTGGAGTAGTGGTAGGGGGTATACGCTTCAAATTCCGCCGCACAGGTATCCACCGTTTTGTACACCGCCACGATCCCGTGCTTTTCCCGGGTCTTGCGGAGGGTGTCTTCCGTGCTTCCCCACAAATAGGCCAATTGGCGGTCCGAAAAGCCAAACTCCTTGGCGCGGCGTAACAAATTGACAAACTCTTTTTCGTTCATATTTTACCCCAAAAATCCTTGCACCTCTTGTTTCACCTGGCGCAACCCTTCTTCCATCACCACGATTTCCGCCAAATTGGTCAAAAACCAGGGATCGATCTTGGAATAGTGATACACGTCCTCCACCGTCATCCCCGCCTGGAAGGCATAGCGGACATAAAAGATGCGGTCGGGATTGGGTCGCTTCAGTTCCGCAATAATCTCAGCCCGTAGTTTGGGATCGGCCGGGTCGCGGTATCGGGGATGGGCGGGGTCATGGAAGACGAAGCGGTCCTTGCCGTCCGCCCCCAGGCCGTAGCGGTCAATCTCCAGCGAGCGCAGCCCTTTTTGCAGCGATTCCTTAAATGTCCGGCCGATGGCCATCGCCTCGCCAACCGATTTCATCTGGGTGCCCAGGGTGGAATCTGAACCACGAAACTTTTCGAACGCCCAGCGGGGGATTTTGGTAACTACATAATCGATGGTGGGCTCGAACGAGGCGGGAGTTTCCTTGGTAATATCATTGGAAATTTCATCCAAGGTGTAGCCCACCGAGAGTTTGGCGGCGATCTTCGCGATCGGGAATCCAGTCGCCTTGGAGGCCAACGCCGAACTGCGGGATACGCGTGGATTCATCTCCACAATGACCATTCGTCCATCTTCGGGGCAAACGGCGAACTGGATATTGGATCCGCCCGTCTCCACCCCGATTTCGCGGATGATCGCCACCGAGGCGTCACGCATCACCTGGTATTCTTTATCCGAGAGCGTCTGCGCGGGGGCAACGGTAATGCTGTCCCCCGTATGCACACCCATGGGATCGAAATTCTCGATCGAACAGATGATCACCACGTTATCCTTGAGATCCCGCATGACCTCCAGTTCATACTCCTTCCAGCCCAGGACCGATTCCTCAATCAACACCGTATGCACCGGGCTGCATTCCAGCCCCCAGCGCACCACATCCTCGTATTCTTCCCGGTTATAGGCCGTTCCGGCGCCAGTCCCCCCCAAGGTGAACGAGGGTCGGATGATGGCGGGAAAGCCCACCATATCTGCGATTTCAATCGCTTCCGCCATGGTGCGGGCATAGCCGCTGCGAGGGACATCCAAGCCGATCTTGGCCATCGCGGCCTTGAATTCTTCCCGGTCTTCCGCTTTCTTGATCGAAGGCAGTTTGGCTCCAATAAGTTCCACGTGGAACCTTTCCAGCACACCCGTCTCGGCCAACGTAACGGCGATGTTCAGCGCGGTTTGCCCCCCCAAGGTGGGCAGTAGGCAATCGGGCCGCTCCACTTCGATAATCTTCTTCACCGCCTCGGGGATGATCGGCTCAATATAGGTCCGGTCCCCGGTCTCGGGGTCGGTCATGATGGTGGCGGGATTGCTGTTGACCAAAACCACCTCATACCCTTCTTCACGCAACGCCTTGCACCCTTGCGTGCCGGAATAGTCGAACTCACAGGCCTGCCCAATCACTATGGGCCCAGACCCGATAATCAAGATTTTTTTGATATCTGTCCGTTTTGGCATCGATGACCCCTTATAATCCCTTTTCTTTCTTCATCATCTCCATGAACCGGTCGAAGTGATGCGCCGCGTCGTGGGGACCGGGAGAAGCCTCGGGATGATACTGCACCGAAAAACAGTACCGATCCCGGCATTCCAGCCCTTCCACGGTCTTGTCGTTCAGATTGATATGGGTAACCCTCACTCCCGAGCCTTCGAGGCTCTCGGTATCCACCGCAAAGCCATGATTCTGGGAGGTGATATCAATCTTGCCGGTATCCAGATCCTTGACCGGCTGGTTGCCGCCGCGGTGGCCAAATTTCAGTTTGTAGGTCTTGCCCCCCAGCGCGATTCCCAGAATTTGGTGCCCCAGACAGATACCGAAAATGGGCTTCTTCCCCAGCAGGTTGCGAATCTGTTCGGCCGCGTAAGTCACCGGCTCCGGGTCGCCTGGGCCATTGGACAAGAAAATGCCATCGGGCTGGAAGGCCAGCACCTCGTCCGCCGTGGTGGCTGCCGGAACCACTTGCACCTCTTCCACCCGTTCCGCCAAGTGGCGCAGAATGTTGTACTTGATCCCGAAATCATAGGCCACCACCCGCAGAGGCAATTTGGCCGGAGGCGGGGTGCCAGGGAATCGGTGAGAGAGATGCAGCGGCTCCGACCAGACATATGGCGCCACCGCGGTGACCTGACTGGCCAGATCGGCTCCCAGCATCGAGGGGACTCGCGCCACCCGGTCCAAGAGGTCCTGATGGCTGCCCCCCTCGGGGCAGACCACACCGCGCATCACCCCATGGATCCGCAGTTTTCGCACCAGGGCGCGCGTATCAATCCCGCATAAGCCCACAACGTGCTGGCTTTCCATCCACTCTTCCAGCGAGAGTTCACTGCGCCAGTTGCTAGAAATGAGGGATGGCTCCTTTAAAACAAATCCCGCGACTTGAATTGCGCGGGATTCGATATCTTCTTTATTTACACCATAATTGCCTATCAGCGGATACGTCATGGTGACAATTTGACCAAAGTAGGAGGGGTCGGTTAAAATCTCC
This sequence comes from bacterium, assembly GCA_034002445.1. Taxonomy (GTDB): domain Bacteria; phylum Hinthialibacterota; class Hinthialibacteria; order Hinthialibacterales; family Hinthialibacteraceae; genus JAVFAP01. The sequence goes on from JAVFAP010000014.1 coordinate 5,991, forward strand.
TGATACCCGGTCATCGAGGTGTTAAACACCACTTCCCCCCCGGACTCGTTTTCATGGCCAAAAGACCAGCCCCGGAAGAGAGAACCATCTTCCAGAACCAAAACCGCCGGGGACCGTTTTTTCAGATTGAGGTGAGGATGCGCCATAAGTTCAACCTATTCAGTGAATTATATCTCTCCCCCTGCCAGGAGAGCCTAATTTTACGCAAAAAAAATTTGCCGAAAGCAAATTGGGGGCCGTGGGATTGGGAGCACTGCTTTTTGGGAATTGTGGTTACACCACACCCCGTTGACAATGCGCAAGATTGGATTTTGTCAAGCAGAACTTCCACTTTGAGGGTATAGTTTAGTATCGATTGTCAAAAATGTAAGGTGAATTTATGCCATCCAAACAATTGACACTGATTTTTGTCCAATTGGGGCCGTGGAGAGTGGAAGAGATCCCCCCTCCCTCCCCTTTTGCATCGCACAAAACCACATTGTTAGAACAGCTCAACCGGAGAGGTATTATGCAAGCCATCGCCTTTTTATTCTTGTCCCTGTTTTTAACAGAAACCGCCAAGGCGAACCCCACCACCCTCACCATCGATCTTCCCAATCTTCCCCCTTCCGCCCAGCCTCTGGAACTGGTTTTGCTCTCCCAAGGAGAATTCACCATGGGCGCGGGCGTGGAGGACCCCGCTCGGTACGAAACGCTGGAATGGCCACCGCATCCAGTGACTATCCGCCAGGATTTCTATCTGGGCCGGTTCGAAATCACCCAGGCCCAGTGGACCGCAGTGATGGACAGCAATCCCGCCAACGACATCGGCCTCGGGCCGGATCACCCAGTGTATGCCATCTCCTGGCAGGATACCCAGCAATTTTTGGATCGCTTGAACCAAACCGGTCAAGGCCGGTTTCGCCTTCCCACCGAAGCGGAATGGGAATACGCGTGCCGCGCCGACACCACCACCCGCTTTGCTTTTCCTGAAGAGGTCACCCTAGGCGATGGCTACACTTTTGATCCGGTCCTGGACCCGTTCTTCTGGTGGTTTGGGAATTGCCGGGAAAGCGGCAGCCGCCCGGTTGGGCAAAAACAGCCCAATCCCTGGGGACTCCATGATATGCACGGGAATGTATATGAATGGTGTTCGGATTGGTGGGAGCCGCCGTACGCACGCGGACCGCAGGCCGATCCGCAAGGGCCCGCTCAGGGCCAAGTGCATGTCTTTCGGGGCGGCCATTGGTATGGAACCGCCAGGCATTGCCGGTCCGCCTTCCGTTTTTATGAAAGGGAAGCGGAAACGCGCGGCGGCCGCTTCTTCGGCTTCCGCATCGTGCGCGAAACCGATCCCAGCACCGTCCCCAACTGGGACGCGATGCACCTCAAGATGCGCGCGTATCCGTCCAGCGCAACAACAAGGGAAAATCTTCCACGATGAAGACGAGAGTCTCCGGATCTTGATACAGAGAATTCCATTCTTCCAGAGACAGGATTCCAAAAGAAGGAACACCCAAATCGAAAACCGGCTCATCTCCCGCGATCGCGGTTAAAATATGACCGCAGCAGACATTGGCCAGCTCTTGCATGGCATCCTGGGCATCCTCTTGTGCCTTGGGATTGCTGGGGTCGGTCCCCAGCACATTGGCTGCAATCTCCACACAGGACGACGACGGGGTAGCCAGGACAAGTTGCCCCGAAAAATCCCCCGTAAACGAAAGAGACACCATGGCAAACTCGCTCTCTTCAACCTCAATCTCGTCCTTCTCCACCAAATCGGCAAAGAGAAAGGCGAATTGTTCGAGAACCGTTATCAGGGTTGCTTCCAGTAGTTCCTGGCGCTGGAGATCCACGCTTAGGCTCCTATCCATAATGAAATCAAATCTTTTAGTTTTTCCGGCGTAAACGGCTTGCGGATAAAATCCGCGATCCCGATTTGGATGAGATGGTCGATCCGTTTTTTACTGCCCTCGGTCGATATGATCACCACCGGAATCGAAGTGAGCGCGGGATCGCGCTTCATCGTTTCGATCATCTCCACTCCATCCATCACGGGCATGTGGATATCGGAAAGAACCAGATCAACCGGTTCTTCCGCCAAGATCGCCAAGCCTTCCTGCCCATTGTAGGCATGATGAATCCGCTCAAACTCCACCCCCGCCATGGCGAACGATTTTTCCACCATCGCGTGCACCACATGGGAATCATCGACAATCAATAATTTGATACCCATTCGCTATCCTCTCATGCCCATTGGGTAACTGTTCAATTTTTCCATTTCCAAAAACAGGGTACTGGCAATAACCTCTAACTGGTTGCGCTTGATATGGAGCCGATCTTTCACTTCCGCCGAGGCGATGTAATTCATCCCCTCACTGCCGATCCCAATCCCCAGCATCAGCGAGATGGCATCGGCCACATGGACAATATCCACCAACGGATTGGGAGCGGGGCAGGCTTCGGGTTGATGGTGGTAGCGTACCACCTGGATAATCGCCTCTGGGAAATGCCATTTCTGCAGAACATAAACCCCAATTTCCATGTGGTTTGTTTGAAACAGCACCTGCTCCGCCTGATCAATGGGAATCTGATCCTGATACGCCCGCTCGATCATGGAGTCTTTGTCGATCCGCAACGCCCCCTCCATTACGATCCGCCCGATATCATGAAAAAATCCAGCACTCAGCGCCATCGACGGCAGAGAGAGTCCCAATTCCTTCCCCACGCACCGCGCGCCGAGACCAACCGAGAAGGAATGCAGAAGAATCTCACGCAGTTTATCACTCGCCTTGGGAATCCAGCCAAAAAGCCAATGAATAAACTCCGTCACCACGGCATACTCGGCGACCAAATCCACACCCAGACGCGCCTTGGCTTCATCCAACGAGATAGACTCGTCCAACTCCTCCCCATGCAGACTGCGAATCAGTTCAAGAACACGAGACAGCGCGGCGGAATCGGATCCCCACTGCGCGGGGAAAGGTTGCCGGGCTTCCAAGAAGGCGAAAAGAGGAGAAAGCGCAGCGGGCTGCACGGTTATTTGGTCTATCTTTGTAAATAATTCAGATTTCGTCGTCATAAGATTCGTTCCTGCCCCAGGGATTTGATCGTCGTTACCCCGGTCTTGATACTCAAGGTCATGGTGCGCGGAACCGTCCCACCCACCTCTTCGGCACGGATCAATAGGTTATTCTGCCAAAGAACCTTACGAAGTACAGTGTAATTTCTTTCCCCCACATTAAAAATTTTCTTTTGATCCAAAAATTGACCAGCCCCGGCAACTTTGATAATGAGCCGTCTTTTATCAGCCCCCCGGCTAAAGAGCTGCGACAACAACTCTTGCACTCCCGAATCGACAAACATATAGGGATTGGCTTTCGCCCGCTCCAGGTTCATTTTCGCCTGCGGCAATAAACAATGAATCAAACCGCCCAGCCGCAAAACCGGATCATACATGGTCACCCCTACACAAGACCCCAGCGAATGCGTAATCAATAAATCGTTGGGATGGGATGAGAGAACCATGTCGGAAATGCCAATGCGCCGTATGATCTCACCATTATTCGAGGCTTGTAGATCCAATACCATACGCTTTAATCCATTTGCCATACGAGGGGGCTTTGAACCATGAAGACCTGCCACCTCAAAATAAAAAAGACACAAAACCAGACTCTATTGTACTTGTTTTGAATAAAGAGGAAGGGGATTTCAAAAAAAGGGAGTGAAAGAGAGGAGAAAAATGGGGTGGCTGATGGGATTTGAACCCACGGCCACTGGAGCCACAATCCAGTGCTCTACCGCTGAGCTACAGCCACCACAATTTTGTTTTTTGATTATGCAAGTAGAAATCTTATCTCGAAGAGGGCGTTTGGGCAAGCAGCATCACCCACTTTTATGAATTTGTTGCAAGATTTTTGCCCACGCTCACCTGGCGGTAGAGTTCGGCGGTCTTCGCTCCCATCCGTTCGACCGAAAACCGGTCGCGCAGGCGGTGTTGTGCGTTTTGGATGATACGGGGATAGAGTTCTTTCTTCTCCCACGCCCGCCGGATCGCTTCCGCGATCCCCTCCACCGAGTCATCCGCCAAAAAGCCTGTCCGCTCATCCTCGATCAGTTCCCGCGAACCCGGGACATTGGCGGCCACCACCGGAATCCCCACGCTCCATGCCTCCAAGATGGTCAGGGGCAGCCCCTCCCACAGCGAGGGCAGCACAAATAAATCCATGACAGGGTACAACCGGCTAGCTTGATTGGTCCTCCCGGCAAAGAGGCACTTCATCCCCAGCCCCATGGCGTGGGCCTGGCTTTCCAAACGGGCCTTGAGGGGCCCATCCCCAGCCAGCAGCAGGCGGGCGCTGGGATAAGCAGGCGAGATCAGCGCGAATGCTTGCAGCAGCCGGTCGATCCCTTTCTGCCAGTGCATGCGCGCCACCGCCCCGATCACAAAATGGTTCATGGAAAATCGCATCTCCCCACGCCCACCCTGCCGCAAGGTATCAAATTCTTCGGGGGAGAAGGGGTGGAAGGGTATACCATTTTCAACCACGAAACAACGCCCCTTGGCCTGGGGAACCGCTTGCTGCAACTCTTCCGCCGTACTGGCGGAAACACAGACAAACACATCCGTGCGAGAAGCCAGCAGGCGCTCCAGCCCATTCACCAGCCACCGTTGCACCGGGTGGAGATAATGGGCGGGATGGTAGCCATGCACGGTGTACACCAGCGCCACATCGCGCCCAAAGTGCGGCTTGGCGAGGCGGCCCAAGAAGGACGCCCGGTGCCCATGCACATGCACATGAGTGTAAGGCCTCTCTCGGGCAACCGCAATGAGGCGCCGCAATGCGGCGATCGGCTGCGGCGGCAGTTCGTAAAACACAAAGCCGCTTCCCTCCAATTCCGTTTTCAAGGCCACGTGATCCAGGGGCGAGGCGACCGAGGAACGAATCCCCAGTGCCCGCAACTCGCGCGCCAAATGTACAATGTGCCGCGCCGCCCCTCCTTCCAGCGAAGCCACCACATGCAACACTTCCATATACGATGAACCGCTCATATCCGCCTCATTCCTCACCGGGCCGCCGCCATAGATGCTTGATAATCTTCCACGAATCCTTGCGGCGGAAACCAGACCCCTTCCCCCGGATCCACCGCCCCATCAGTTTGCCACTCAAATACACTTGAATCAGCCGAAGTCGCCACCGCCCATAATATTTTTGGGTAAAATAACATTGACTGCGGCGGTATTCCAGTTCCGCCCGCACCGGAGCAGAACGCATGCTGGCACCGTGGCAATGCCGCACCTGTACCTCTGCGGTATGATAAATCGCGTAGCCCGCCCGCCGCGCCCGCAGGCACCAATCGATATCCTCGAAATACAAAAAGAAACGGGGATCCCAGGGTCCGACCGCCTCCGCCAGGGTTCGCGGAAAAAACAGGCACGAGCCCGAAACCCAATCCACTTGCCGGGTCGCGCAGCATTCGGCCAATACCGCCTGCCTCGCCCATTCCTGCCGCCGCGCCAGCCCCCGCTCCAGGCGCTTGCGCCGCCACTCCGCCCGCCAACTGGGGAACACACCCCAGGTCAACTGCGGAAAGTTATCTTCCTCCAAATGCAGCGGCGCGACGATCCCATGGCAATCTAGCCGCTCCCAAATGCGCACCAGCCGGGCCACGGCATCCGGTGGAATCAGAATATCACTGTTCAAGATCAAAATTTCACTTTGCTTCGTGGCCGCGATCCCCTCGTTGACCGCCACCGCATACCCGCCATTGGTTGGCCGCGCGAGAATCCGCACCTGCGGAAAGCGATGGGCCACCATCTCCACACTCCCATCCAGGGAACCATTATCCACCACGGTAATCTGGTACTCCGCCCGGCGCGAATAAATGGGTTTCTCCCACCGGGTCAAGGCGTCGAGCAACGCCGCCAACGGGAGTACGGTATTATAATTAATGATCAAAATATCAATCACAGCGTTCCTTGCCTCGCCCGTCCGGCCAGCCCCACTTCTCTTGCCTTCATAAATAATCCCTGGTCTGGGCCATCTGCCGCTGACCAGGGATTGTCCTGTAGTGAATCATCAATTTTATCGAATGTCTACCTGCAAGCCCTTGGAGTATGCGGCATACCGGGCCGGGAGTTCCGCCGCCTCGGCATCGCCTTCATGGATGAAAAGGCGGTAGCGCACCCGCCACGATTCCCCTTTTTTCAACGTGCGGCTGCCATCGAATTCTTTTCCTTTGAAGTCCGACAGCCCGAACGGGTTGGCGGTAAAGAGGCCATAGGTCCGCACATGGTAATGGGTGGGATAAAAGGGATTGCCGGGGTGATCCATGATCGTCAATCCCGCGATCCGATCCGCCACTGGGCCACTGTAATCACACCACGACCCCGCTTTGCCCCAGGCCTGGCCATCCCGATCCCCTTCCGAAGTCAGAATATGCCCGCCAGGCTGCTTATCCACCCGCTCAACCCGCAGGGTGGGAGCCACCCGCAGCGAAATGAGGCCCCCTTCTTTCGTATCGCCAAAAACCACATCCTCTTGATCGGCGGTGAAGACCAGGTCGAAATCCACATACCGCCCCTCGTCGCGGGTTCCCCAGATCGTGAACGTCCGCCGGTCGGTCAGCAACGGCTTGCCCTGGGCTGTGTACCACACATTGGTGGAGGCAAACTGGCCGCATACCGGACCCGCCTGCACCGCGTCCAGGCTGACTTGCTTGGTGGTCCCGCAGCGGGATCCGATCGCCCAGTTATCCGTGCCGTTGACATCGCCATGCGCCACCCATAGGGATTGATGATGGGGATGGTCGGTCGCTTCGCCTTCATGCTTGTCCATGGGGAATCCCCGCGTCATACGAACCCCGTCCGGCCCTAGCAGGGGATAAAAGTAGGGGCGGTGAAAGGATTCGGCCTCGCTGGCAAACACATAGGACGTGAACGGCTCGCCGCCGATGGTGATCACCAGCGCCTCAGCCCCCTTCTCGATCTGCACCGCGTGCGCCGCTTCCGCTGTCCCAGCGGTCAGCGCATACACGGCTTCTTCCCCGGCGGCCAGTTCATCCACAACAAAGCACAGCACCGAGCCCTCGCTGGTGGACAAAACCTGGGCGGGCAGGCTCTTCTCGCCCCGCACCAGCGACAGATCCCCGTCTGGCAGTTCGTTCCCCGCCACAGAGACCATCACCGGGCTGTTTTTTACTGCCACGTCGCTTTTCACCACAATTTCTAAGGCCGAGGCACTCATCAGCCCCAGGGAACATGTTAAAACAAACAGCGCGAATAGGTTTTTTTTCATTCTCTTCCACTCCCTTTTCATTTTAGGCATACACCGCTTTCAGGTAGTCCATGCTCTGCCGGGCGATCGTCGGACCATCCGGTGTGTAATCGAACACTTCCACCGAGACATACCCCCAGTAATCGATATCCTTCAACGCCTGCGCGATGGGTTTGTGATCCACCTCGCCTTGGCCCGGGCCCCGCAGGTTGGGATCGTTGGCGTGGAGATGACGGAGATGAGGGCGGACCTTGCGGATCACCGTGGCCGGATCTTCATACTCGCCGCCAAACATCGCCTTGACATCCAGGTGCAGTTGAAAATACAAACTCCCCACCGCCTGGATCAAATCCAGCCCATCCTGGGTGCGGTTGATGAAATTGGTTTCGGCATGGGTCAAGGGTTCGATCAGCACCGTCACGCCGCATTCCCTCGCGGTCGCCATGCAAGACTGGAAGAAATCCACGGTGCGTCCAAAGACCTCGTAGTACGATTCCCCCGGCTCCCAGTTGCGTTGTTTGGGCGAGCCATGCACCATGACGCGGCCGCCCAGGTCGGCGCAGCAGCGGATCAGATCCTTGTAGTATTCCTTGGTAAAATCGCGGACGGCCTTGTCCTTGGTATTGATGTGCAAGCCTTGGGGCGTCAAGAGCAGCCAATGCAGTCCCACAATCTCCACTCCGGCGTCGCGCGCGGTTTGCACCAGGGTCTTCCGGTCTCCGGCCGAGAGATCGCGCACCGATTCCCCCAGGGTGAAGGGCGCGATCTCGATGCCATCATACCCGCATTCCGCCGCGCAGGCGCACATCTCGGCGAAAGATTGGCCCTGCTTAAAGGTCTCGTTACATATCGCGAATTTCATCGATTTCCTCTCCTCCATGCTCTGGTCTGGTTCCCGCCCCATCCCCTTGGGGGTCGGAGTAAGGATCCTCGCTAGGGACTAGTGAACCATATTTTTTCTGGGAAGAAAATCCCCCCAGCCCCTTTCTTTTGCCCAGCCCGCCCTCAATCCGGAACCGTGAGGGTATACACCGGCATGATCTGGAAGGGGTGAACCGTCTGGACCGAGAGCGATTGATCCGGCTTGCGGAACAGCACCGAAATGGTGTTGTTCTTCAGGCAAAAGACCACCCCCGGCGCATTGGTGGGGACATCCTGGAGGGTATCCTTGGCGGTTACATAATGCCCCACCTCGATCACCATGTTCTGATAGATGAGGGAGGCGTCGCTGCCCTTCACTTCTTCCAGCGCGGCCGCGACCCGTTGCCGGTCCGCCGCCTGGGGCAGGGCGGAAATCAAAAAGCGCAGGCCATCCCCCAGATGGGTATCCTGAAACTCGGGGAACCCGGATTTCACCTCGCCTTCCCGCAGACAGTGCGCGATCGCCATCACCGTCGCTTGGGTATACGAGACAAAAACCGACCACACCAGGGCTTTGAGATACAGTAAAAACTGACTTGTCGCGGACATCCGCGCACCTCCCTGATTCATCACTCTGTATGAAACCAATACCCACATTGTAGCACAATTGCACGGATCTCAACGCGTTTTCAGAACCGGAATTCTCCCCGACCTCATTATAAAAAACACAAGGGAAACAGCAACAGCAAAACCCGCCAGGGCGAGGAGGGCCATGGCGGGAGGTTTTGTGTCCGGTGCGGGTCAGCCAAAGACAGAGAAGGCCCGCTCCCGGTAGAAGTCCTTCTGTTCCAGGAACTTGAGGTGGGTACCGGTTACGGTCCGGTTGCTTTTGTCATCCAGGGACTGCACCCACTGGCAGAGGGTGTACATCCGCAGAGCCACCATGGCTTCCCATTTCTCCATGTGTTCCAGCGACACCCCGGAACGGGTGATATACTCCTGCACGAAACGTTCCGCCAGGGGCCGGTCCACCGCTTGCCGAACCGCCAGGGCGGTATAGGCCACATCCCAGCGCGGATCGCCGATGGCGGCATGTTCCCAGTTCGTCACGGTGCGGATGGTATCGGTCTGGATCAGCACATGGTCCAGGTCCAGGCACCCATGCAGCAGCACGGGGGGCAAGGGATCGAGCCCGGTCATCTGATTCAGGCACCGTTCCAGGCACTGCTTCAACGCTTGATCCCGCTGCCCCGCCACCCGCGCCCACAGGCGCTGGAACAGGGGCTCGATCTCGATGATCGGCAGCAGGGGATGCCGGGGCTCGATGGAGCGGTGCAGTTTGACCATTTCTCCCGCCAGAGAGGCGATAATCTTTTCCTGCACCTCCCGAAAACTATCGAGAAACTGGAACCAGGGCTCGCCATCCCCCGGATCGGCGATCAGGTACGGCCGCCCAAAGGGCTGCATCGCCGCACTGAAGGCGTACGAAAACGGGGCGGGATAGCCCTCTTTATACACATGCCGCAGCACGGCGTATTCTTTCCCTGCCTTGATCTCGTCCATCAATCCCCAGACCGAGAACAAGCCAAAATAAAGCCGCAGCAAAATCCGTAAGTCGGTATCCTCCGTCCGCATGAAGAACGAATACTCTTGGTGCGGCGTCGCCGCCTGCGTCCGTGAGACTACCGTGTCGATGGAAAGCCGCCGTTCCGAGGGAAACGCCTTCCTGCACACCTCTAAAAGCGCGCTTTCCAACCAGTCATGAGAGATTGAGTCCGAAAAGTTCAATTTCGATGCCGATTTGAAACCCATGTTTTTGATTGCCTTTCCTCACATCTCCATGTTATCGGAAAGCGGGACAAAAACTAGAGTCTTTTTTAAGGGAAATTCGTTATGTCGATACTTGAGAAGAAGTTAGCACAGGAATTGAAATAATAAAGACCCCTCCCGGAAGCCGCCCCCCTCAAAAAAGCCAAGCCCCTCCCCAGCAAGCCAGGCACGAGTCCATGGCACACAGCCCCGTGCTTGGGTTGAACTCTTGTCCAGAGACAATTTCATCTCATTCCCTGGAACAGGATTCCTGCTGATTTCAATAGATGAAACTCTTTTGTTTCCATAGCGACAATCGCGTTACATCCAGCATGGAAACGCCGAGGAATACCCCAGGCAAAAAATATTCTCTAACAAAATTAGAAACAATATGCAGTGGTGTCAATATCGATTATCATACTCTATCTTGTGTCCAGTTTCCAAGAATCAGCCTTTCTGCCGGGGTGTCTTATAAAATCTATTTGACGCATTATCAGATCTTATGATATAATCGATTCATACGATGTTCTATATAATGGTTATACTTGCTATAACCAAAAAATGAAAAGGAGTGTTTTATGAAGTTATTACCCCCCCCCCGTGGGTGCTATCCGGTTATTTGGATAGCCCTTTGTCTATTTCTTCTTTGCCCGTCACTGTAAGCGGAGGATTCAATTTCAAATTCAGAGCAATACCGGCAAGC
>JAVFAP010000015.1:0-16598 GCA_034002445.1 bacterium
CGGTGAAAATCTCCGTGGGAATTCCAGAAAAATTCGCTGACGCGGTCGCCCAGCAGAAGACGGCGCTGGTGTTTATTGAAGCACTGAATGAGCAACGGATGGGAAGAATTGACCGCCTGGCTTATGGCGCCGATGAACGGACCAAGACCTTCAAAGCCACGGTGATATTGGAAAATAAGGATTACCGCATTCGCCCGGGGATGATTGTTCGGGCCCAAATTGTGGTGAAGAAAACTCAGGACGCATTGATGGTCCCCCTCTTTTCTCTGGTCAAAAACGAGGCGGGGATGAGTCTGTTTGTGGAAAAAGACGGTGTGGTGGAATCGCGGTCGGTCCAGATGGGCGGCATTGACAAGGAAATGGTCGAAATTATCGATGGCTTGGCTGAGGGAGACCATGTGGTTATTGTGGGCCAAAAAGAGTTGGTGGATCAGGAACGTGTGGAGGTGATGCCGTATTCCAGTTTGGACAGCATTCCTTCCGTTACCGAGGCAGTGCAATGACCCTATCGGAATACTCTATCCGGCATCGCGTAACCATCGTTGTGCTGATCCTGATTTGCGCGGTCGTGGGAATCTATTCGTACACGACACTGCCCCGGGAATCGTTTCCCGATATCACGGTTCCGTACATTATCGTATCAACCCCTTATGAAGGCGTTGCTCCCTCGGATATTGAAAACCTCATCACCCGGCATATTGAAAAGAAAGTCGCGTCCATCAATGAGGTCAAGGAAATACGCTCATACTCCTCCGAAGGGATATCAACAATTATCATTGAATTTGAAACAGGGATCGAGATCGATACCGCCCTCCAAAAAGTGAGGGATAAAGTCGATCAAGCCAAGCAAGATCTGCCCGATGACTTGCAGGACGATCCCTCGGTTAGTGAAATCAACTTCTCTGAAATGCCCATCATGACGGTCGTCATTTATGGGCCAAGCGGCCTGGTGCGCCTGAAAGAACTGGCGGACGATCTGAAGGATGATTTCGAAACCATTTCCGGAGTGCTGGAGGCCCGGATCGTGGGCGGGCTGGAGCGGGAAATCCGGATTGTGTACGACCCTGACCGCTTGGCTTCGTATGGACTTTCCGTTACCGAAGTCATGCAATCGGTGCTGTTCAACAATCTCAACACCCCCGGCGGCGATCTGGATATTGGGCCTGGGAACTATCTGGTCAAGGTCCCCGGCGAGTTTGAAACCCCGGCGGATGCCAAGGGGCTGATTGTCTACGCGAACGACAACATGCCCATCTATATTACCGACGTGGCCAGCATGGTGGATGGGTATGAAGAGCCCAAATCCAAGTCCCGCCTCAATCAGCGCGAAGCGATTTCGATCGAGATCGTCAAACGCAGCGGACAAAACATCATCGAGATATCCGACCAGGTCAAAGCGATCATCGACTCGTACCGCCCGACCTTGCCCGAAGGCACGCAAATCGCGTACATGAACGATCAATCCAAGGATATTCGCATCATGGTAGCGGATTTGGAAAACAGCATCCTCTCCGGTTTGATCCTGGTAGTTCTTGTCGTTCTCTTTTCCATGGGATTCCGCAATTCCATGCTGGTGGCCTCCGCCATCCCCCTCTCCATGCTGATCACGTTCTTCACCATACAACTCTTGGGCTTGACGCTGAACATGATCGTGCTGTTCTCCCTGGTCTTGGCGGTGGGGATGCTGGTGGATAACGCGATCGTCATCGTGGAAAATATTTTCCGGCATCAGCAAGAGGGCAAGGATAAAATCACCGCGTCCATTGTCGGAACGCACGAGGTGATGTGGCCGGTCATTACAAGTACCTTAACCACTGTCGCGGCCTTTTTCCCCATGCTGTTTTGGCCAGATGTGATTGGGGAATTCATGTCCTTCCTCCCCATTACCGTCATCATCGCCCTCATGTCCTCCTTATTGGTCGCGCTGGTCATCAATCCCACCCTCTGTAGTATTTTCATGAAGAAGAAGGGGCTCTCTCCCCAGAGGAATCCAGGGATCATCATTCGGAATTATAAAAAGGCGCTGACCGCGGCGGTCAAGTATCCCTTTGCCACTTTAATGGCCGCTTTCTTCAGCCTGATTATTGTGATCCAGCTGTATGCCACCTTTGGACATGGCTTGGAATTTTTCCCCGAAGCCGATCCTGCCCGTGCTTATATCAACGTGACCATGCCCAATGGATCGAATCTGGAAGAAACCGATAAATATCTGCGGCTCATCGAAGACATCGCTTCCGATTACCCAGATGTCAAAAACATAGTAACCAATGTCGGGTCCCAAGGTTCCTCGGACAGTACATCTCTTTCCGGGGGCGGGAATTTTTCCCCCGACCTGGGGATGGTCGCGTTGGAGTTCAAGGATTTCGCGGAACGGAGCAATCCGTCACCTCATACCATCGAGCACATCCGAGAGCGCCTGCACCCCATTTATGAGCCGGAAATCGAAATCAAAGACGAAGAAATGGGGCCCCCGACCGGGGCACCGGTCAGTATTGAACTTTCGGGCGAATCCTACAGCGTGCTGGAAGGTTTGATGAACCAGATTTACGAGCGGATTCGGGGCATCCCCGGCCTGGTGGATCTAAAGGATGATTATGTCATTGCCCGCCCAGAAATCGTGGTACAGGTGGATAAACAACGAGCGGCACTCTTGGGGATGAATACTCAATTGGTAGCGCAGAATGTCAAAGCGGCCATCCGGGGAATCGAAGCGGGAAAATACCGCGAAGGCAACGACGAGTATGACATCATCGTGCAATTGCCCCTGGAACGGCGCAAGGATCTCTTCAGTTTACAAAACCTGATGATCTCCACCCCGACCGGAGCTTCCGTGCCAATCAGTTCGGTAGCCAGCATCGAAGTGTCCGCGGGGCTGGGCACCATTGTCCGGATCGATCAAAAACGGGTAATTTCCATCGAAGGCAAAGTGGAAGGGCGGCTAGCCAATGACGTGCTCTTGGATGTCCGCGCTAAACTGGACGATCTGAAAATTCCCCGCAGTTATTCGTTGCGTTATCGGGGAGAGAAGGAAGACCAGGATAAATCGCAGGCGTTTCTCAGCAAAGCTTTCCTGGGCGCACTGATGCTGATTGCGCTGATCCTGGTTACCGAGTTCAACTCCATCTATAAACCACTGATCATTCTCTCATCGGTCATTCTTTCGACCATGGGGGCGCTGATTGGATTGCTGATCGCGAATATCCCCTTTGGGATTGTCATGACGGGGATTGGAATCATCAGTTTGGCGGGGATTGTCGTCAATAATGCCATCGTCTTGCTTGACTATACATCCCAGCTGCGCGAGCGTGGGTATGAAAAGAAAGAATCCCTGATTCAGGCTGGAGTCGTCCGCTTCCGCCCGGTGTTACTGACGGCGATTACGACAATTTTAGGCCTGATCCCCATGGCGATGGGCATCAGTTATGATTTCCGCGAGGGCGGCTGGCAGGTGGGGAGTGAATCGTCCCAATGGTGGGGCCCCATGGCCATCGCGGTGATTTATGGCCTCGCTGTCGCGACGGTTTTAACGCTGATCGTTGTGCCAGCCATGGTCGCGGCTGGAGATATGGCAAGCGCGGGTTGGCTCTGGATCCAAAGAAAACTGGGGCAAGAAGAGGAAGCGGAGCCCACAGCGGAAACCTAAGAACGACACCGATTTCAGATAACGCCCTTGTCTCCATTTTTACCAAAATCAACGCGCGGATTGGCTCTCAGCCGGTCCGCGCGGGTTTATCACGGCGGCTGAGCGAGAGGGATACGATAAGCATGAGCAAGGTCGTGATGGCATCCGTCACCACCGTCACCACCGCGGCGCCAATAAAGCCGTAGGTATAAATAGCGAATCCATTGCCAATGACATTGATCAAGACGCCGAAGATATTGATTTTCATGTAGTACATCGCGCCTTGTTTGCCATAGTTTACCAGATAAAATCCAACTGCGTTTCCTCCAAAAATAATCGGCAGGGACCAAGCCAGAACCCACATCCCATCCGCCGCGGCGGCAAAAGCAGGCGGATACAAGAGGCGGGTGATTTCCTCGCGATAGAGGACAATCCCAAACGCCAATCCCAAGCCCAAAAACGCCAATCCGCCACCCACTTTGAGAGCCAAACAAAGGGCGGAGCGGGGATCGTGATGAATCAACCGGCTGATTGACGGCGCGAACGCGTGATAAAAGGCTGCGGTAAAAAGGGTTAAAAAGCCAATCGGCCGGAACGCACAGCCATAGATCGCGATGGTTTCTTCATACCCTAGCCATTGCAGCATGAGAACATCGATGCGGGCATAAATGATGAAGGCAATCGCGCCGACACTGATGGGGGCGATTTCCAAGATCAAATCCTGGATGCGCAAGGGCAAGCGCGGGGAGGACACAGAAGCCTGCGCAACCTGTTGCCGGCTGAACCAGGCTAAGAGCATCCCTTGGATCAACCAACGCAGCAGAACCCCGCCCGCGGCCCATCCCACCGGAAAGGGGAAAACCAACACACAGAACAGGGTGAGCCCGGTAACCGACACATTGACCAGAATCCCCGTGCAAACTGGGATTCTCACATGGTCGCGAGATCGGAAAATCGCCTCGTACAGATCCGTGCGGGACTGGAAATAAATGGTCAAGCAAAACAGTCCGATCACAATGAGATAAATGGCGGAATGACTGGAAGCGACAACCAGAAGATAAAGCAGTAACGCCAAAATCAGGGCGCTGACTCGCAGTAATTTGCGCACCAATACCGCGTGCCGGCCCCACCAGGCTTCATCACGGGCATTTTCGCGAACAATCACCGCGGCCACGCTGGAACCGATCACCCCAACCCCGATCTCCAGACACGAGCGGCCCAGTTCATAGACATCCATGTGTTCTTGGGGAATCCAACGTAGCAGGAGTAAAAAGAGAACAAACTGCACCAAACCATTGATTAATTGGTAGGTTGCCAGCAAGATGGTGTTCTTCGAGATGGTCGAAACCGGTGCCAGGGCATTTTGATCGGTCATAAGTTAAGAACCAAGGAAATCGCTACCACAACAGTAATGGGAACCAGGACAATTTACTAGATGAATACGCCGTTTGATATCGCTTTCGACATCAGTTTTCTCCCCACCACCGGTGGATTTGGGACCCATACTGCCCAGTCGTTGAAAAATTTTATCCGATTTGACGCCCAGCGCAACTATTTGTTGTTGGAAAACCACATTCCTCCCAGTATCCCTCAATACCAGAATCAGGCCGAAAACCGCAAGGCGCGGTGGCAACCCCTCCCCGAGCAATGGCGGCATGTCCAAACCAGCCGCCATTCCCGGATTGCCTGGATGCTGTGGGACTTGCCCCGCCTGCTGCAAGAACTCAAACCCCGGCTGTTTCATTCTCTGGATAATGTTACGGTCCCCCGCCGCCTGGAGTTTTGCCAGACGGTCTCGATGATCCATGACATGATCCCCATTTCCCATCCCCAATACTGCCGACGCAGGGATACCCTGGCGGCAAAGTGGCTGTTTGGGCGAACGGTGAAGTACTCGGATAAAATCATTACCGTCTCGCAGTATTCCGCCAATCAAATCCTTCGCTATTTTCCCACGGCGGAAGACAAACTCGTGGTGATCGAAGACGGGGTGGATCATGACCGCTTTTCCCCCGCCCCCAACCGGGATGCGCTGGCCTCGGATCTAGCCCAAAAATATCAACTATATTCGCCCGTATTTTGGCTGATCGTCACCACCCTCAGCCCACGCCGCAACTTGAACCGCTTCTTGCGGGCTTATGCCACCCATATCAAAGCCACCCAGGACCGGGAATCGTGCCTGGTAATCGCGGGCTGCCGGGGCTGGAAGGACCATGACAGTTTTCAACTCATCCAATCCCTGAACCTCAGCCACCGGGTGCATTTTCTGGATTTTCTCCCGGATGACGAGCTGGTCCGACTGTTTCAATCCGCCTACGCCCTTGCCCAGCCTTCCCTATTAGAAGGTTTTGGCCTGACGGTGCTGGAGGCCATGGCCTGCGGCACTCCGGTGCTGTGTTCTTCGACAACCGCCTTGGGTGAGACCGCGGGCGATGCCGCGTTGAAAGTCGATCCAGAAAATGAAAGCGCCCTCGCCCGCGCAATCATCACCTTGGGACAGGATCCTACCCTCCACAAAGAACTATCGGCCAAAGGGCTCACCCACGCACAACAGTACCGCTGGGATGAAACCACCAAACGGGTGATCGCCCTCTTCGATCAAATGATACGGTAAAAATCTCGCTGGTTCCCATGGCAAACTACAGATATTTTTTTTGTAGTTTTTCGTACAGAGAGAGTAAGCCGGGGAATTGCTGGCTCGCATAATTCCGAGCCCGTTCCAGTCCCATTTCTCGATGGTGGGCATAGAGAGGGCCGTCTTCAAAAAGGCGTTGCAGCCGCGCCACGTAACCAGCCGGCCCTTCCACTAAGGGGGGGATCAAGGCGGCTCCGCCAGCGACCTCCGGCAGAGCCCCTTGCGATGAACATACGACAGGAACCCCGCTGGCCATCGCTTCCAGAATAGGATAGCCAAAGCCTTCGTCATGCGAGGGGAACACCAGCGCCTCAGCGGCCGCCAGCCAGTCTTTCTTTTCCTCTTCTCCCACATACCCCGTTAACAGGATATCACACGGGCCAAGGTGTTCTTGGCTGTCGGTGTGGACAAGTAAACCCAAACGCCGGACTTCCGCAAAGAATTGCTCACTCTGATAGCCCGGCTTGCCGAGCATCACCAGGGGCCTTTGGAATTGGCTCTCGTGTTTCAGCGTGTGAACGATTGAGAGGAGGCAATCTAGATTTTTTCGTGGGCCCAGTTCGCCGAGCCAAATCAGATACGGGCACAGTCGCCCAAAGTGGCGACGCTGAAACGCGGCTTTTTCATCGTTCGTCATGACCCGATAGGCTCCCCGGAAAGGATTCGGCACCACCGTGATTTTTTCTTCATCACCTGCGTAGGAATTCACAAGATGTGCTTTGACATAATGACTAGGCACCAGAATCGCATCGGCATGCTGGATGCCAGCCAGAATCTGCTGGGCAAGCAAACCACTCTCCGGGGGATACCATTCGGGATGATCGATGACGGAGGTATCGTGGATGGTTAAAATCCCCGGAATTCTCGCGCAGGGTGGGAAGACATGCGCCGGACCGTGGACAAGACTGTAGCCGGGCAGCACCGTTTCAATCCGCGGGCGGGTGAACCGGTTCCAGCCTTGAAGCAGAACCCCATAAGGGAGTGGAATTTTATGGATAGCCAGTTTGGGATGGGCAGGCATGCCGCGTTCGAACGCCAGAATTTTACGCCAGCCCGCCCCCCAGGGCAGCGCGCAAAAAAACAGCCCCACTCGGCTGACCGTTGGCTGGGAAAGCAAAAAGTTGAGGAGACCCTCGCTGACTCTCCCCACCCCCGTGCGCGGCGGCAGCAGACTATGCCCTTCCAAAAGCAATTTCATCGTTATTTTGCGTTTCCTACGTTTCGGGTTGATGGTTTGCCCAAGATACGCAATTTCTCGTAACACTGCGTATAATGCCCACCGCCGCGAAACGGAGGTTTCGCGGCGGCGCCTGGGTTATCCATTATCAGCCAGTTAAAACTTGCATAGCGTTTCGACATACGCCATGGATCCATCGTTGGCCCAGGGATCGAGTTGACTCGGGTCTTTCAGCTGCTGGCCGCGGAACCGGGGAACCACCATGTAGAAACAGGAGGCTTCGTTGAGCGAGGTAATGTCACCCCACAGTTTCTCAAACTGGGCGACCGGGAAGACATCCTCCTGCCCGTGCCCCCAGCGCCGCTTGACCTCCTTGATGGTCACATAGGTGGGAATGCGGGCGGCCATCTGGCGCACCGCGGCCGAGAGCGTGGCGGGATCGCCATCCAGATCGGTTCGTGTCAGCCCAAAAAGGTGTAAGAGTTGGTCAATATCGATCCAGGTGGTCAGGGTATTATAGAAACGTAGTTTAAACTCATCCGATTCATGGGGTTGCGCTAATCCTTCGAGAAGACGCACCCGGCCATTCACCCGCGCCAGCCCCCCGCCCCGGTCTTCGAAGCGTTTGGGGATCACCTCAAACGAGAGAGCCTTGCCGGACTGGATGTGCAGACCCAGGATGGCCGGGTCCAGATTCGCACCCAGGGTATCGATGTTGTGAACCATCAGGTATTTGAGGCTGGGCTGCTTTTGCAGCATCCGGGCCAAGACCCCGTTTTGAATCATGTTCGGTATTTCGTAGAAATGGCCGGGTGGATTGAAGCGCTGCAAGGGAATATTATCCTTGTAGTCATTCCCTTCCCCGCTGACACGCGCCCAGTCCTTGAGCGCTTCCCGCACGGCTTCACGGACTTTTTGTTTGTTCTCATCCAACATTTCCTGGGGCATCTCTTCCCAAAGAAACATCAGATCGCGCACCATGGGGATGAGACGGTGGCTGATGAATCGCCCAGGGGACAGGAAAAGGGGCCCCGCATAGCCATACTGGTTTTCCCGTGAGATCGTGGTTGCGATCGGCGCATGGGTCAGGTAACTGGTGGTGAAGACATGGGGGATGCTTGTACCAAACCGCTCCATCACCGCACGGCTTTTGGCCAGGTGAATCTCCAGAAAACTGCGGTGCTGCCCCGCGTATTTCACGAAGGGGCTCAGGGCTTTGACAACCCCCGCCCCGGTGGTCCATCGGCTGCCCATGCCAGCCGCCAGCGAGACCACCGCCACTTCGCCCTGTTCCAAGGCATGTTGCCCAAGCGCCCGCGCGTTGTTTGGCACATGGGGTTCTACAAAAAAAATATCCTGATCTTCTACATCCGCAATTTCTAGATCCACGGGCAGCCGGTTGCGGGCCAAGCCAATCCGGCCTTGGCGCAAATCGGCGCGCAATTGCTCTTGCTGGATGGGATCGAAGCCGTTTTCATTCTTGATTTTTTCAACCTCCGCTTCCCAATCGGCCCGGCTGGTCTTGCTATTCGCGGCTTGCAAGGGGAACAGATTGTTAACCAAGGTTTTAAGAGTAGAAACCAGTTCGCCGGTTTCCTGACAATGGTTGATAAAATGATCGAGATCCAAACCACGGGTGGCGGCGACTTGTTTGGAAGGCAAACTAACCATCTCGGGAATCTGTAACGCGTAGTAGCGCTCAGGCATCATACTATCTACACCTTTGCGCAACGTGGATACGGTCCCCTGTTCGTTAATGGCGAAATCATACACAATCGGATCAATGGCGAAAGGCAAGGCGGTTTGCAGTTCGCGCTTGGTTTCCAGCATGATCTGTTGAATCGCTTCGACAAATTCCGTCCGTCGTTCGGGGGCGACAACCATTGCCATCCCCCCGCCGGACATCCCGCCTGTCATCAGGAATCCCCAAAAGTCCGACCCAAACTGGGCTTTTGCCTTGCGGATAATCGATTCGGTAAAATGATTGGTGATCCAGGGGATGATGGTTTGCAATAATTCATCCCAGTTTTTTGTAGTCAAAGCGCCCAGCCGTTGCATGTCTTCTTCATACAGAGCCTCGCAGATTTGTTGAAATACCACATGCATGGTTTGCCGCGCTTGCCATTCACTCTTGCCGCGCAACAGGTATTTTTCGGTCACCATTTCCAAAATGGGTCCGACATTCTGCGCCATGCCACCATGGATGAGCACCAGCGACTGCGCCAGTTTATCGCGGACCGACCGCACCTTCTGCGCGTCCCATACCTCGTGGCACGGCAGGAGGCGGCCCTTGCTGATGCCATGCTCGGGATCGTCTTCCGCCGCTTCGACACCGCTGATCTTCTTGATCCCCGGCCAGATGCCGCCGGAATCCTGCCAGCCGCCCCCGGAACCACCCAGCCATTCCCCCAGAATAGCGCGGGACGCGGCCAGGCGGCGCGAATTTTCATCCAGCGCGCCGGTCAGGTGTGGCGCTTGCCCCGTCGCGCGCATGAGGGCAACGATGATCGAGGCGAGTAGATTGGTGGAGACCGCCAGGCGGGATCCTTTAGGAATGTCGTTGACCTTGGTTACGAGTTCCAATCCCTGGCCTGGACCAATCGCCTGTTCCAGAATGTGAGCCAAAGATTGCCCCGTCCCTTCATAGGATGGGGAAATCAGGCCAGACGAAATCACCCCGGCTTTCAACAGCCCCAGGTAATCATTTCCAAAGTTAAACAATTCTTCCAGATGGTGGATATCCTTGGTGGAGGCCAGATCGATGCTGGTGAGACGAAGTACCGGTTCATCCACTACACGAACATAGGTTTCAATCGGGGGTTTGACCACCTTATCCCGGCCATGCACGCCCAGGTTGATCGAAATATTGAGCACCTGGGCCCCCTCAGGGTAATCCATCCCCAAAAAGAAAATATCCGACCAGCCGCTGTGCGAGAGATCTAGCCGGACCGGGGTTTTCTCGCAGAGGATGGGATAAAGGCCCGTGCTTTCGTCGCGGGACCGAAGTTCCTTGCGAATCCGGATCGGGTGGTTGGGAGCATACCCCGCGCGGAACATCCATTGATTGCCACGGGAAGCGCGAACGGATTTCCGCACCTGGTCAGTCAACGTCTCAAATGTCAGGGCATGGTAGCACTCGGCAATTGCGCTGTAGAGCGTCCCGCTGGAGCCAGCAAGCCGCACTTCATCCAGCAGTAAGGCCAGGGCTTCTTCAAAACGGCGATCCAGTATATTTTCAACCGCCAGGTATGGGATCCGCCCTTGCCGGGGTGTTTCCATGGCTTCCATAAGGTGAAAGCGGTAAAGGTGAAACAAAAACAGACAAGCCCGAACCCGCTCATATAAGTTGTCACTGCGTCGCCTGAACGCTTCCAACTCCGCACAACAGGCCAGCAACTGGGGATGCAAAAGGGGCTCAGCCAAGTCCCGGATCGCGCGGTTTCGCAACGCGGGATCGGAACTGGTAATGGTTTCTAAAAAAGGATTTTTCATGCGGAAACCTATTGGCAGCACACAGGGTGCGCGGTACGTTGCTCTTGCTGTAGTAGAATTTCGACCAACTGGCTCAGCATCGTTTCGCGATCTTTCCCCGCCAGCGCCAGGGCAATCTGGGCTTCAACATAGCCATAGGGAACTCCGATATTGTAGCGATGGCCGCAGGTCTCCAGCGCGAGATATTTTTCCATCTGGGCCAGTTCTCGCATGGCTGGAGTAAGTTGAATCTCGCCGTTTTCACGCACATTGTCCTCGATATGCCGGTCCAGAATTTCAAAAATGCGGGGGACCAGCACATGCATCCCAAAGAAACAAAGGTAGTGGCCTGGGCGCAAGCCAGGGACCAGCAGTTTGGTTTCCGCCACGCTGAGGTTGGGTTTTTCCAACATTTCTTCGATCACATACACTTGTGGCTTGCCAGAGAGGCGTTTGCCGCAGATGGTGCCATACAGATGGATGAGGTGCTCGCGGGTTTCCTGCACCGCGGCGACCGAGCAATCCATTTCCGCCGCCAAGTCCATAATCTGGGTGGCGCAGCGACGCGCTTCGCCGGAAATATAGAGGTGATCCCCCAGAAGCAGCAAAAAGGGTTCATCCCCTACAAACGCCTTGGCGCACCAGACCGCATGGCCATAGCCTTCGGGGGAATCTTGGGTAATGAACTGCATTCGCTGCTCCAAATTACGCAACCGATCCATTTGAAGCAGCGCCCAATCCTGACCCCGGTACCAGCTCATCAAGTTGTGCCGCATCGATTCGAACTGCGCCCGGTATTGTTCTTCATCGCCCGGCGCGACGATGACCGCAATCGTCTCGATGCCGCTGTCGATCGCTTCTTCCCCGATAATCTGAATCACCGGTTTGGTCAGCCCATCCCGGTCCACGAAGGTCTGCATCGCTTTCTGCACCGTGTTGGAGGCTGGATATTGCCGTGCCCCCCGGCCTGCCGCTGTGATTACCGCTTTTTTGACTTTCATAATCAGTCCTGTTCCATGAATCCCTCATGAGATTTTACATGGGCATTATTTCACAAAAGGGAGACCTGGGGAAGAAGGAAGGGAGGGGGGGAGAAAACAGGGTGGTGTCCCCCTGGGTTCCTCCCATTTGGGCTAAGGGGTATCGTGTATAACATAATGCAAACTGTGTGCGCGGATGGGTGAGCACTGCTCGCTGCGTTCGCTTTGAGCCCACCCTCACCGCGCACGCGCTCCTATTTACTACATAAGCATAAAATAAGAAACAGATTACCACACCTCTTCACAAAGAAAGGAAATCAAGGAATCCGCTTCATTTTTCTTCGACTTTGCGGTGTACCACACCCGATTCGATGGCAGCCTGGCTGACTGCTTTGGCAACATTTTCAAACACCCGGGCATCGAAAACACTCGGGATGATATATTCTTCCGTGAGATTCTCTTCGGGGATGGTTTCGGCGATCGCCCGGGCGGCAGCCAGTTTCATCGCTTCGTTAATATCGCTTGCCCGCACATTCAGCGCGCCGCGGAAAATGCCGGGGAAACAAAGAACATTGTTGATTTGGTTGGGATAATCCGAGCGTCCCGTGGCCATGATGCGGCAATGGCCTTCCGCTTCATCCGGCGTAATCTCTGGGTCGGGATTCGCCAGGGCGAAGACAATCGGGTCGGGATTCATTGTCTTCAGCGCCGCGAGCGGGAACAGGTTGGGCCCCGAAAGCCCCAGGAAGAGATCAGCCCCCTGGGCAGCGGTAAAGATATCGCCCTGAATCCCGGCGGAATTGGTATGTTCCGCAAACCAGGCTTTCATCAAGTTCATTCCTTCTTTCCGGCCCTTGTAGACAATCCCTTTGCTATCCAACCCGACAATGTGCTTGACTCCCAGTTGCATCATCATTTTGGCACAGGCAATTCCAGCGGCGCCGATCCCCATCACAACAACTTTGATCGTCTCGATCGGCTTTTGTACCACTTTCAAGGCATTGATCAACGCAGCGGTGACAACGACAGCCGTGCCATGCTGATCATCATGAAAGACGGGGATATCCAATAGTTCCTTGAGTCGGGTTTCGATCTCGAAGCAGCGGGGCGCGGAAATATCCTCTAGGTTAATCCCCCCAAAACCAGGGGCGATGGCCTGGACAATGCGGACAATTTCATCGGGATCCTTGGTGTTGAGACAGATGGGATAGGCATCCACACCGCCAAATTCCTTGAAAAGCATGGCCTTGCCCTCCATCACCGGCATCCCCGCCTCAGGCCCGATATCGCCGAGCCCAAGCACCGCGGTGCCATCGGTGACAATCGCGACTGAATTTCCCTTGATCGTCAAGTTGTACGCAGCCGACCGGTCCTTGGCGATAGCCTTGCAGACCCGAGCCACGCCGGGGGTGTAGGCCATCGACAACGCGTCACGGGTTTTGAGAGGCATTTTGCTTTGCACGGTGATCTTGCCTCCCAAATGCAAGAGGAAAACCCGGTCCGAGACATGGCGGACAACCACTCCCTCCATGGCATGCACCGCCGCTGTGATCCGCTCGGCATGCTCTTCATCCCGCGTATCGATCGTCAGATCGCGGACCATGCAATCTTTTTTGACATTCACCAGATCGACCGCCCCAAGATTGCCGCCCAATTCCCCAATCACCGTGGCCAACTTGGCAAATTGGCCAGGGGAATTTTTAATCTCTACTCGTATTGTAATACTATGACTTGCGCCGTGGGTAGTTCCCATTTTGTACAACCTCCTGTTTGACCTGCGACCGGGCACACCTGGATCTAGCCCGAATTAAACCCAGTTTACTTTATCTTCTTATGGCAAAATAGGAATGCGCGCATTTCATCCATTTCGAAATTTCTAAAAGTGCAAATACACAACAAAACCGACAAGAGTTATTTTTGATGCTGATTTCGGGCATAGATTGGTGAGCACCACTCCCTTCGCAAGTTTTGCACACACCCTGCGATTCACTCAAACCGTTTTATCCCCGAATTTCTTCACACAAAGACGGGCATGGCTGATTTGCCATGCCCGCTATGCTGGTTCGATCAGAAGAAGGATTCGCTGATTATTTTACAGCCTTGTTGACGGCTTCGCGTTGAATCCCTTTTTTACCAAAGTTGGCCTTGAGGTATTCTTCGCCCGCCAGAACGTAGTTCTTCAACACGATCCGGTCGCTTTGTCCGACATGATCGGGATTGAAGGGCCGTTTTTCGCGCTCAGCCTGCCGCTTTTCGTTGAATTCCTCGCGCAGGTTGTAACGGTCCCATAGCCCGATCCCCACGTTGGGTTCCAGGTGAATGAATTTCCAATCGACAATCTCGCCTTCAAAGCGTCCCTCCGCGTCTTGCAGAATGGGCTTGGAGCCAATTCGGCGGCCAGTTCCATCGAAGACCGGCTGGATATCCACCAGGCGCCCCCGGCGCTTGAAGACGGGAGTGATGACATAGTCGCCCATCAGGTAATTGGCCCAGCTATACGGCACGCCGCGCAAATCCTGACCGACCTTCTTTCCAGTTTTGGCTTCCCACTCCGGTCCGTATTTCTCGATGAACGCTGTCAGCGCTTTCATCATCTTCGGGCCTTCTTCATGCAGACCCTTGATGATCTGTTTACGGAACTGGGGCAAGACCAGATCATCATATAGCGGTTCCAGTGTCCCGCCACGGCCCACGTTGGTCGCCACCTGCAAACTCATCAGGGAGATGGGGAACGCGGTGTCGTACTTCTTCTTGGGGCTGGAGGAACTGGCCACGATCCGCATCGATCCATAAATCTGGGACCGAGGATAGGTATCCCGATTCACGGGAGTGTTCCAATCCAACACCTGGCGGTCCACAAAACTCTCCATCAACTCGGGCGAGGCCCAGAGTTCTGGATTGGTGAAGATCGCCGCTTGAATGACAACATTTTGCCCCCGAGAGACATCGTAGACAAAACGGGCGGCGTTGTTCAATTCTTCCTCATTCACCTGAGCCCGGTCATCCTGAATCTCGAAGACCTTCAGGTTGCGCGCCCCCGATTCCGCCGCGCCCTTGATGAGCACGATGGGATAGTCCTTGGCGAATTCGCGCAAGCCCTTGAAGCCTTTGTCCGCATAGCCTTCTTTGACTTTCTCTTGAATGGCGTCCGCGGAAAGAGCGTTGTTCCAGTCCTGCATCCAGTCGATTTCCGGAGGCAGATGCACTCCCGTTTCTTCCGTATAAATACCCGGATAGAGAGATTTGTCGTAGGTAACATCGGTATAAATCTGCGACTGAATCGTAGCCGGCATGCCTTCCGCTTCCGATTGCCCGTTGATATACAGCGGGGTTCCGTGGAAGGGAATCAACGCTCCCGCCACAACCGGGGCAGGCGTGCCATTTTGCTTAAAGCGGGCTGCGATTCGAATTCCCTTGGCGGTCAAGCGGCCATCCGCCTTCGCCTCTTTGACCCGCTGCTGGGCGTCACTCTTTTTCAATCCTTGGCCGACCAGCGCCGCCAAATACTCGGCTTCGCTGATATAGAAGTGGCCATCCGTCACCAAAATGACTTGCCGCTCGGCCCCCTCGACCGCCCTGAAATCGTTATAGCGGGTGATCATCAAGTTCGCGCCCGGTTTCTTTTGTTCCTGCAGAATCCGGTTCAGCGTGGGCCCTTCCCGCAAGGCGCGGGATACGTGGGTACGGCCCACCGGGAACAGGAAGGTTACATTGACCCGGGTATCGGCTTCGATGATCGCGGGATCGAACGGATCGAAGACTTCGGGGATGGGGAAGCCATCGCTCTTCACGAAAGTGATTTCACGGAGTTGGTTGTACGCGCGCCACTGCCGTTCGATATCACAGGAACCGTTCGCCCCGATCGCGACAACCTTCTTGCCACCAGTGTAGTTCCCCAGCAATGCGTCCTGCTCTTCTACCGGCCGCTGTGCCAGCTCGGTCCGCTCAATCAGCAACGCCCGGATAAACTTATACAGCCAGGCGTGGCGTTCCACCGCCAGCGCGTATTTCTCTTCGGTTGGGATATCCCGGAAACCAATCCCCCGGCTGTAGGCCCAGGGCCAATACTCGTACCAGTGATCGTTGATGCTTTCGGCGAAGAAATCAACCAGGTTCTTCCAGAAGACGGCGGGATCGATTTCATCCGGCAATTGCAGGGCAAATTCCAACACCTGCGCCAGAGCGAAGGTGATGTAGAACATCTCGATCCCCTGGGCGATGCGGGCCAGTTTCTCCCGGTCGCCGTGGGCGGCTTCCGCCAGCCGTGCAATGCCCCCGATGTCTTCATACCCACCCGCCAGCTTTTTGAGTTCCTCAAAAATAATTTCCCGGCCGGTGTAGACGGTCGCCAGATCGGCCAGAATCTTTCGTTTGGTGTCTTTTTCCGCGGGATTGGTTTCGGGCATGATCTCCATCACCAGGGCGGAAAGAGCCATGCGGGTTTGGGCAATGAAGCGGCCGAAGTGAATATTCACCTTGGAGCGCAATTTGCCCCGCTCGGGGGTTTCTGATGAAAGTTTGTAGATTCCACAAACATCGTTCCAGATTCTTTGCAGAATCTGTTGGCCTTCGTCCCAGCAGATCTCGAAGGACGGGAAATCGGACTGGAGAGCCTCACGGAATCCATCTTCACGGTTGTTAAACGCCTTGGCCCGTTCCGCCCGTACTTTGAGGGCCTTGCGCCGTTCCAACGCTTCACGTGCGGCAATTTCC
>JAVFAP010000016.1:0-16364 GCA_034002445.1 bacterium
TGGTTCAGTTCGAGACCGGGACGGGGTTGGCGTTTCAGGTGTTGCCCAGCCGTGGGCTGGATATCGCGTCCGCCAAGTTTCAGGGGGCCTCGCTGGCTTTGGAGATGCCGACAGGCGAGGCGCATCCCGCCTTCTTTGATCCGCGTGGGATTGAGTGGCTGCGGACGTTTCACGTGGGGCTGGTGACCACCTGCGGGCTGACCTGGGCGGGCGCTCCCTGTCAGGACGCGGGGCAAGACCTGGGCTTGCATGGCCGCTACAGCCATCTTCCCGCGCGCAATCTGAAGATTAGCGACGAGTGGGTGGAGGATGACCGGGTGCTCTCGGTTTCCGGCGACTTGCGCGAAGCCTACCTGTTCGGCCCCAATCTCGCGGCCACCCGGACGATTTCCACCGTGGTCGGCAGCAATACCATGGTGATCGAGGACACCATCCGCAACGAGGGATTTCAAGATACCCCGCACCAACTGCTGTATCATATCAATATCGGCTTTCCCGTGGTCAGCGAGACCGCGCAATTTCTGGCGAAATCCACCGCGACGCCCCGGGACGCGATCGCCGAGCCGGGACTGACGCAATGCCGCGCTTTCGAGGCCCCCAGCGCGGGGTACAAGGAGCAAGTCTTTTACCACGACATCAAGGCGGATGACGAGGGCTTTGCCCATGTGGCGATTGTCAACCCCGATTTTAACGAAGGACAGGGGCTGGGGATCTACCTGCGCTACCGGCAAAAGGAACTGCCGCGCTTTGCCCAGTGGAAGAACATGCTGGCGGGTGCCTACGTGTGTGGGTTGGAACCAGCCAACTGCAGCGTGCAAGGCCGGGCCCACGACCGCGCGGAAGGCCGCTTGCAATTCCTCGCCCCCGGCGAAGAACGCAAGACCTATCTGGAATTGACCGTTTTGCCCGACAACGACACCATCCAAGGCGTGATGGAAATTCTTGGTGGGATGTAGTAGAATTTAGGTTTTTTCAAGGTGGTTGATGACCAATCTCATGGAGGGTGGGCTTAAAACAAATGGAGGGTGGGCTCAAAGCGCCGAAGGCGCGTAGCCCACCACGTCTGACGTACTGTGTACGCCGTTTGTGCGGCCCCGCTCCAGGGTTCCGTCCGCTGGCGCGGATTCCCCCCTTCGCGATCCAGGGGCCGCGCTTGCAGCGCTTTATGGCAAAATGGATTAGAGTGGTTACGGATGATGAATTTTGTCCGGCAAGATGGTGGGCTAGTCTCGCTTCGCTCGCTTTGAGCCCACCCTACGGGAATGCTTACCCCATGGAGGATGCCTCCCTTGCGAAGGGGGGATTATTCTCCCATGCCGGCGCGGAGGACGGCATCGCGGCTGATCATGCCTTTGAAGAGGCCTTTTTCATCGATGACGGGGAGGCGCTTGATCTGGTGCTCAGTCATGTGACGAATGGCCGTGTGGATGGGGCTGTCTTCTCGGACCGTGATCAGGTCGGTGGTCATGACGTCCGCCGCGGTCTGGGCTTGAGCGCACTTGTGGATTTCGTCCGCGAATTGAGACGAATTCAGCAGGGGGATATTGCGCAGGACCAAGGACCAGAGGGAGTGCTTGCGGGTGGCGAATTTGACCAGCAGATCACGGTCGGAGATAATCCCCGCCAGGCGGCCTTCTCTGTCCACCACGGCGATGCGGTGCAGGGGAGAGAGTTCGATCCGGCGGATTACTTCCTCGATCGGCGTGTCGGGGCTGACGGTTTCCATCTCACGGTCCATAATTTCCGCCACATAATGAAGGTTTTCTACCTTCACGTTTTGTTGGGTGAAAGCGGCAAGATTGGGGGTCTGGCTCATGACGGTGCGGAAAATATCCAGACGGGATAGCATTCCCACTAGTTCCCCGGTGGCGTTGACGACGGGCAGCCGTTTCAATTGATGGTGGAGGAGTCTATCGACGGCTTGGGTTAGCGGGGCGTCATCGGCGATGGTTTGGGGTGAGGGGGTCATCAGGCTAGTGGCGGGGCGTTGCCCCAGAACCGAAAAGAGGCTATCCAGATTTTCATCGGCAAACTCGGTCAAGAGGCCGGGGCGCAGGGGTAAGTTACCCCGAGTCAGCAAGTCGCCCTGGGTGATGATGCCGATGGGATGGTGGTGGGCATCGACCACCGGGATGCCATTGAAGCCGCCGAACAGCATTTTTTTCACGACATCGGCAAGAGTCTCATTTTCGTGGGCTGTCTGGGGTTCGGGCGTCATCACATCCCGCACCTTGAGATGGCGGGGGATGAGGCGGGCACGGGTGCGGTGGATCCAGGCTTCATGTTCCTTGACCATTACCACCCCTTCTTCCACCATCGCGTCGATCTTGGGAAGGATGGTATCCAGTTCGGCCACGGGGAGGACAATTTCGATCTTGACCGGCATGTTGTAGGACAGGATTTCCAGGGAGGAACTAGCGATCTCTCCATTTTCATAGCAGCCGCCGGTACCGCGTATGACCATGCAGCGGGCGGCGATGCCTTGCTGGGCGATGAAATCGACGACCGCCTTGTGGGTCGGCACGCCGTGGCATTTGGATTCTTCGTTGGTATAGATGACGATGATCGAATAGTTGAGTGACATAACCATACCCCCTACAGTTGTTTCCCCAACCAAAGGCCAAGGATCACGCAGGCCAGCCCTCCCACGTTGTTGGCGGCCAGGTTGAACAGGGCAGATGCGCGCTCGCCGTCCAGGGCCAGGTTTACCGATTCCAGCCCATAGGTTGAAAAAGTTGTGAGCCCGCCCATCATGCCGGTCATCAAAAAGAGGCGGGTGGAGGGGGTGAACCAGCGTGCCGTCCCCGCAAGCGAAAAGAACACGCCGATCAGCAAGCACCCCAGCAGATTGACCGAAAGCGTCCCCCAGGGGTAGGCCGCGCCCCACAGTCGAACACAGGCCAGCGAGATGCCATAGCGCAACAGTGATCCGATACCGCCACCCAGAAAGACGAAGAAAAATGGTTTCACGAAGGATCCTCCGCGGAATACTGGATTCCGCCTGGTTTATTCGACCTCGTTGGTGTCGATCAAGTGGCGGATCAGCAGGCGTTGCATCGCTGGGGGGAGGCCGGTCAAACGGGCGCGGCGGGCTTCCAAGAGCGGGGTATGAGCGAGTTGATCCACCAGGGGTAAGAGGGTGGTCAGGTGGTTCCATTTTTGTTCCTCAAACTCGGGGGCGGGCATGGCTTCAGCTTGTTGGACCATGGGTTCACCGACGATGCGGGTTAACTCTTGCCGTGAGATCAGCATGGGGGTTCCTCTTCAAGCGATTCTATAAAATCTGGTTGTATATCATAAAACAAGGGAGGCGCTGGTACAACGCCTCCCCGGAATGGTTGCTGGTGTTGGCTGGCTTAGAAATATCCCTTGGACAGGAGATATTCGGCGACCAGCATTTCGCCCTTGGCGGCGCCGCGCTTGGTGTTGTGGGAAAGAGAGACGTACTTGATCCCACAGTCGCCGAAGACCTCATCCTGGCGGATGCGGCCCACCGAGGTGGTCATGCCGTTACCTAGTTCGCGGTCGAGGCGGGGCTGGGGCCGGTTGTCTTCGTTTTTCACCGCGATGGTTTCTTTGGGCGCGGAGGGCAGATTCCCGAATTCGGCGCGGCAGGTGGCGTTGAATTCGGCAATCGCTTCTTTATACGATGCAGGCGTGATGGGTTTTTCGGTTTCCACGAAGATGGTCAGCATGTGACCATCGATGGTGGCGACCCGGGTGCAGGTGCAGCTGACCGGGAAGGGTGCGTTCACCACATCACCGTTGACCATCGCGCCAAGTGATTTGACGGTTTCAAGATTGACTTTGCCTTCTTCCTTGGCGATGTAGGGGATGACGTTATCGACGATATCCATCGAGGGGACCCCGGGATAGCCCGCCCCAGACAGGGCTTGCAGGGAAGACATGAAGACGCGATTTATTCCAAATTTGGTATAGATTGGTTTCAAGGAGATGATCAGCCCCATGGTGGTGCAGTTGGGTCCGGGAACGACAAAGCCTTTCCAGCCCCGGTTTTTTTGCTGGGTGTGGATGAGTTCGGCATGGGAAGCGTTGACTTCGGGGACCAGAATGGGCACATCCACTTCATACCGGTAGGCGGAGGCGGTACTGATCACCGGTTTGAACTCAGCGCAGCGGCCTTCGATGGTCCGGGCGTAGTCGGCGGGCAGGGCGGAAAAGACGATATCGTACTGGTCGAGTTCGTCCATCACGTGTTCGGTGTTTTTGACGGTCATGGCGGCGACGGTTTCGTCGATGGGATTGGGGGAATACCATTTGGCCGCGGCACCGTAGGATTTGCCTTCGGATCGTTCGGAGGCGAAAAGCCCGGAAATTTCAAACCAAGGGTGTCCAATCAGGGCTTCGACAAACTGCTGTCCGGCCATGCCCGTGGCGCCTAGTATTGCGGATCTCTTCTTTTGCATAGTTACACCTGCTCCATGATCAAATTTGGAATCTTGAAACCCAACGCGTCTGGGTATTTTGGGATCACTATTTTACCCACAATTGCTGGAAATATGAAGGGTGGCGTTTTTTGGCGCCCCGCGTTGATCCGATCGAGCGCTTGGGCAAACGACGAAAATGCAATAAATGGGAGAAAAACCGATGGGGGTGGATTTTCGGGGATTCCCTTGCGGGCCACGCTGGTTTTTCTTTATACTTTGCTGGCGAGTCAAACGATGGGGATCGGAAGGGGAGGTTCTGATGGGTAAGAAAAAGAATAAAAAGCATCATGGTCCAGAGGAGGACACACCCATTCAATTGGAGTCGGGCAAAGTGGAAGAGGGTACCGCACCGGTGGTGCGGGAGGGAAAGATGAAGGCCCTGCCCACCCGGGTGTATGAAAAAGAACTGGCCCAGTTGCAGATTGAACTGGTCAAATTGCAAGAGTGGATCAAGCAAAAAGGGCTGAAGGTGGTGGTGGTGTTCGAAGGCCGGGACGCGGCTGGGAAGGGAGGGACGATCAAGCGGATTACAGAAAGCCTCAATCCCCGCATCTGCCGGGTGGTGGCGCTGGGAACCCCGACGGAGCGGGAGAAGACGCAGTGGTATTTTCAGCGCTATGTCACCCATTTGCCCGCCGCGGGCGAGATGGTACTCTTCGACCGCAGCTGGTACAACCGCGCGGGGGTGGAACGGGTGATGGGGTTTTGCAATGAAGAGGAGTACCGGGAATTTTTGCGCTCCTGCCCGGAATATGAACGCATGTTGGTGCGCTCGGGGATCATTCTGATCAAGTATTGGTTTTCGGTCAGTGATGAAGAGCAGGAAAAACGGTTTAAAGCCCGAAATCGAGACCCCACCAAGCGGTGGAAACTGAGCCCGATGGATCTGGAATCCCTCACCCGTTGGGAGGAGTATTCCAAAGCCAAGGACGCGATGTTCGCTTATACCGATATCAAGCAGGCACCGTGGTTCGTGGTGGACGCGGATGATAAAAAGCGGGCGCGGCTGAATTGCATCGCCCATCTGCTGAGTATGATTCCTTACGAGGATCTTACCCCGGAGCCGATCCCTCTGCCGCCGCGGGCGAAGAGCACAGGGTACATGCGACCGCCCATCCAAGAGCAGACCTTTGTGCCAAAGCGGTATTAGGCTGGCGGGATGGCGGCTTCTTTGCGGAGCGCTGGGTCTCCCAAAATGAGACGGATTGAGGGGCGAAAAGCAGGGGGATGAAAATCCATGGAGCGCAGGGGGGAAGCCCTTGGTGTCGGCTGCGGAAATCAAGTACAATAGTGTGAAGGTCGACTCGGCTTCGGATGGGATGGGACAGCCGTTGAATGATCAAAGCAAGGCTGTGAGGGCAAGCCCGTGAGATAAGGCTGTCCGCCATGCGAAAGAACCGAACTGGCAAGAAAAGGGGTCAGAACCTGCCCTTCTTGGTTGATTGACAAGGGGGGGCAGGATGGTTAGACTTCAACCGCAATGATGGAACATGCAAATGAACAGGAAGAACCTTTGAGAACCCCGGTGTGGTTTTGCGCCCCTGGGGAAATGAAGAGGGTTGTCTGTGGCTGGCTTTTCATTTGCAGGGAATCTGACTTGCCACCCAAGAGGATTTGCGTTTATGCAACCAAGCCCGCCGTGACTTCCGGCGAGGAACCAAGCCTCCAATTTATCCTTTCTCTATCGAAGCCAACCCAAAATTCCATGTTTTATGGATCCCGGCCTGCTAAACAGGTCCGACGGATCGTATGAAAGGGCAAAATGACTATACAGGTTCAAGAACCTCAAGAAATTCAACATACAATTCAATTGATGAATGTGCAGGAATGCCAGGATTTACTGGGGATGGGGGATGAGAATCTTCGCTTGTTGCAGCAGCATTTTTCCGCGCGAATTGTTGCCCGCGGGGATGCGATTCATGTTTCTGGGCAGCCCGAGCAGGTCAACGATGTGGTTTCGATGATTAAGGATCTGCGGAAACTGGTGCGCCAAGGCAATCGGGTTAGCCGCCGCGATGTGGATTATCTGTTGGCCCTGACCCAAACCAGTTATCAATCATCCGAAGAACTCTTTGAACCGATCCGACTGAATTTGCGTGGAAAAAAAGGGATTATTAAGCCCAAAACCCTGGGGCAACGGAAATATCTCCAAGAGATTGCCAAGCATGATATCGTGTTTGGGATCGGGCCGGCCGGGACAGGCAAGACCTACCTGGCGATGGCTTGCGCAGTGGCGGCGTTAGAGCAGAAACAAGTGCGGCGGATTATCCTGGCGCGGCCGGCGGTGGAAGCGGGCGAGTCGCTGGGATTTTTGCCCGGGGATTTGCAAGCCAAGGTGGATCCGTTTTTGCGGCCCCTGTATGATGCCATCTATGACATGCTGCCGCTGGATCAAGTCCAGCGCTATCTGACCCAAAATACGGTGGAAATCGCTCCCCTGGCCTATATGCGGGGCCGGACGCTGAACCATTCGTTCATTATTTTGGACGAAGCACAGAACACCACTCATGAACAAATGAAGATGTTCTTGACGCGCCTGGGTTTCGACAGCAAAGTGGTGATCACCGGGGATACGACCCAGGTGGATTTACCCGCTGGCAAGCGGAGCGGTCTGCTGGAGGTGTGCGATATTCTGAAAAATATCGAGGGGATCTCATTTGTCCAATTGACCAAAAATGATATTGTCCGCCATCCCCTGGTGCAGAAGATTGTGCATGCGTATGAATGCTTGGATCAAGAGAACCGCAAGCCCCCCAAGAATGGGAACGGCCAGTCTACTTCATAAGAATTGAGACGAGTTCTGAGACCATCATGAGCGAAAGTGCCAATTCATCGGATAAAAGCAGCAAAGGTTCACTGAAAGGCAAGCGAGGGCGGAAAGAAGCGGTGAGGAAAGCGGTTCTGGAGAAGTATGCCCAGGTCCAACCGCATTTGTATTATTATTTGACATTGCTGGCGGCGGTGGCGGCCATTTATTTTTTGATTCGTCCTCCAGCGGGGGAAGATATCAGCCATTTTCGGTTGAATGAACCTGCGCCGCGGATCGTTTCGGCACCATTCGAGTTTTCGTTTGTGGATGACGCATCGACCACGCTGAAGCAGTTGGAAGCCGAAGCGCGGGTCGCGCCCGTCTACCGCTATAAAGAGGAAAACCTGGTGCGGGCCCAGGCGAAAGTGAAAGCCTTGGCGCAAGTGGCAGGGGCGGTGGAAATTCATTCCGTCACCCCGACGGAAGCCTGGGCGCAAACGGTTTTGGCCGAGGCCGGAATCGTGCTTGCGGACCGGATTTACAGTGCCAGCGACGCAGTGGTGAATTTGCCGCATTCTACCTTTAGCGCCTTGGCGTTTTACCGAAAATTTGAAACTTTTTGGACAGTGTTGGGGGAGGCGCTGCTCAAGGCCAAGGGTGACCGAGTGGCGGATAATGTCAATCCCTTGCGGTTTCCCTTGAATAAACGGGGAACGGAAATGAATTTGCCCTTGACGGTCGGCGCGACGCTGATCATGGAAGATGGGCAAAGCATGGTATCGACCACGGTGTATACGATGGACGAATTCGTAACCCGGTTCCAAGAGTTGATCGCCGCCGCGTTCCCATCTGAAACCGAACACAAAGCGTTGCGGGAATTCGCCCTGGATTTGCTGCACGCGGTTTGGGTGGGACCCACTCTGTTTTTCGATGTCACCGCGACCGAGTTACGGCGCAATGAAGCCAGCCAAAAAATACTTCCTATTGTTGTTCAGGTCAACAAAGGCGAAACGATCATTGGCAAGAACAAGATCGTGACCGAAGAGCATATCCTCAAGTTGAGGAAATTGCAGGAACGGATGCGCCTCTCCCCCATGGTGGAAATGGGGTATTTTATTTTAAGCGTCCTGTTTGTGGTTATGCTGTTGCGCTATTTCAGCGGGTATTACCCCACCGTGGCGGGCAATCCCCAGAAGGTGGGGGTGATCTTCTTCGCCGTTATCATGGTGTTGGCTTTGGCCCGGGTCGCCGTGTTTTTATCGATGCTGGACTTGGGGGGAGACACCTTGCAACAAGTGGGATTCATGGTGCCGGTCGGGGCACTGGGGGTGATGCTCACCATTCTGGACAGCGCGCTGTTGGCGATGTTCTGTTGCGGCTTGACCGCGCTCTATGTGGGCATCATATTAAGTGGTGGGATCGAGACCTACGTCTTGCCCTATGTGATTGTGGCCGCGATTACCTCGAGCGGGGCGATCTATGCCGTAACCCGGATCCAGCAGCGCAGTGATCTGTACCGCGCGGGCGGGGTGGTCATTCTGCTGAGTGGTCTCGCGATCACCGCGCTGGCGCTGCTGCATTACAAGACGCTGGATCAGTTGCAACTGCATGCGCAGGAGATCAAGTGGGCGCTGATCTGGGGGGCGGTCAATGGCGGGCTGGTGACCTCGCTGTGCAGCGTGCTGCTGCCGATTTTCGAAGATTTTTATGGAGTGATCACCGATATCAAACTGCTGGAACTAAGCCAGAAGAACGAATTGTTACAGCGGCTGGAAGAAGAAGCACCGGGTTCGTATCAGCACAGCATGCGGGTGGCGACCTTGGCGGAGACGGCCGCCGGCGCGATCAAGGCGAATGCCTTGCTTACCCGGGTGGGTTGTTATTACCACGATATTGGCAAGATGGAGAAAGCGCAGTATTTTGTCGAAAATCAGCAAACCAGCGCCGATAAGGCCAAACATTCCAAGATTTCGCCCCACATGAGTTGCTTGATTATCCGCAACCATGTCAAAAACGGGATCGAACTGGCGAAGAAATATAAATTGCCCAAAGCCATTGTCGATTTTATCCCTGAACATCATGGCACCACGCTCATGGCGTATTTCTACAATATGGCCCTTTCCAATAAAGAGATGGAGGGGACGATCAAGGAAGAAGATTTCCGCTACCCCGGTCCCAAGCCGCAGTCACGCGAGACAGCGATCGTGATGCTGGCGGACTGCCTTGAAGCGGCGTCACGCACGTTGGAGAATGCCACCGAAGGGGATATCCGCCAGTTGGTCCGTAAAATGATCAATGAGCGCTTTATGGACGGCCAGTTTGATGAATGTGACCTGTCCCTGAAGGATTTGAATACGTTATGCACCACTTTTTCTGAATCGCTGATGCATATGAAGCATCAGCGGATCGTGTATCCCGAGCGCCCCGCCAAGGAAGACTCCAGCGGAGAGGCGGCGGGAAAAGAGGGGGAAGGAAGCAAAAAGGCCGGGAAAGAAGAGAAGCGGGCGATCGAACGGAATGGCCAATCGGTTGTTTGAACGGAATGTAGGCAAGCGCTGCATCCCGGATTCCCGGATCGTCGCTGGGCTGTAAGTTTAGAAGGAACAGAGGATCAAAGGATTGTATGACAGTATATATGGATACAGACTCTCCCGACCTGGATGAGCTGGGGCCGTATGAAACGTTCGCCCAGCTGCTGCTGCATGTAGCCCATGAGGCGGAAGCGGAACTGAGTGTGACGTTTGTCACGGATGAGGCCATTCAGTCGTTGAATCGAGAGTACCGCCAAAAGGATCAGCCGACCGACGTGCTTTCTTTCGCGATGCGGGAGGGAGAGTCTATCGGACGGATGGAACCGTTGGGTGATATTGTGATTTCTGTGGATACGGCCAAAAAGCAGGCAACCGCAATGGGGCACAGCCTGGAAGACGAAGTGCGGGAACTGCTCTTCCATGGGTTCATGCACCTGTTGGGCGAGGATCATGAACAGGATTACCCTGGCTGGCTGCAAGCCCAAACCCGTTTGCAAGAGGCGTTGCGCCAGGCCGGTTGCCAGACCATCCCTGCGGGATTGCGTTCCGAGGGGCCATTAAACGACTGAAAGGGAGAAATGGAAAGCGTTTTTTAAGCGCGATCGATCAATATGAATGCAGAGCCTAGTCAAGTCAATATGGTTTTTTTTATCGTTGAAATTGTGGTTTTTTGTTTGTGTTTGGTGCTGTCCGCTTGTTTCTCTGGAGCGGAAACCGCGTTGACCTCGATGAGTAAGATGCGGGTGAAGCGCCTCTTTACCGAAGGGGAAGAGCGGTACTTGATTCTTGAACCCTGGCTTCGCGAGCCGAACCGGTATCTGGCAACGATTCTGGTCGGTAACAATTTTATTAATATCCTCGCCTCAGTTGTCTCCGCCAATTTCTGTGAGCGGCTGCTGCATACTGTCTTTCAGGTGGATTATGCGGTGGCGTATGGTTCGGCGCTGGCCGTCGGCTCGACGACGTTCCTGCTTTTGGTTTTTGGGGAAATTGTCCCCAAGACCTATTCCAAGGAGCACGCGGCACGGATTTCCCTGATCGTGATTCGGCCCCTGGATGTGATGTACCGCCTGCTGCGGCCTTTTATTGGGATGTTTCTGTTTATATCCAACCGCATCATCCATCTCCTCGGGGGTCCCACGATTAAGGAAGTGCCGCTGGTGACCGAGGATGATTTTCGGGCGCTGGTGGAGATTTCGGGAAAAGAGGGTTTGCTGGAAGAAGAAGAACGGGAGATGATTCACAGCATCATCGATTTTGGAGAGACGCTGGTCAAAGAAATCATGACGCCTCGGGTGGATTTTCAAGCCCTGCCCCTGGGGGCCTCGCTGGATGAAGCGCGCAAACAAGCCGTGCAGTGCGGGCATTCCCGAATCCCCGTGTATCAAGATGATCTGGATGCCATCGTCGGGATTTTGTATGTCAAGGAATTGTTGAAACTGGAGAACGGCGAAGAGAAAGAACTCAAGGATATTCTGCGCAAGCCTCTCTTTGTCCCCGAAACGACGCATGTCAATCAACTGCTGAAGAAACTGAAACTCGAGCACAACCACATCGCGATTGTCGTTGATGAGTATGGCGTGACAGTCGGCTTGATTACCATCGAGGATGTACTGGAAGAGATCGTGGGGGATATCCAGGACGAGTATGATGAAGAACCCCCGATGCACGAGGTCTTGAAAGACGGGACCATCGCGGCGGACGCCAAAATCAATCTGGACGAGTTGGAAGAAATTTTACAAACAGAGTTTCCCGAGATCGAGGTGGAGACCCTGGGCGGATTTGTCTCGACCTTGACGGGGACCGTGCCCCAAAAGGGGGAAGCGGTGGAGTATGACCGCTGGACGTTCAAGATTATCGACGCGGACGAACGACGCATCAAGCGGATTCTCATATCGCTCAAGCCGCAGGAGAGTGAGGACCCCGGGGAGGAAGCCGCGTCTCCCGCTTCGTGACCCCGGGGGATGGAGGCTTCCCCTGCATTTTCCCCAAAATCGGGTATTCTTTTTAAAATATGCTCGGGGGGGTGATTCGAATCCTCGGTTGAAAAGAAGAAGTGAAATTCCATCTCTTCTCCATCGGCTGGCCGTTTGGGAAGGGAGCGAGGGACACTGAGTATCGGGCGTATTTCTGCACCCTTGGGATGGAACTCGCGGGGGGAAAAGGAAGAAGACCGGTCCCTGCGGTGTTCGACAATCAGAATTATTTTTTGTAGTAGGAATGAAGCCCATGCTTAGACGATTTCGCCTTTATTTTCTATCTGGATTACTTGTTGTCGTTCCCATCGGGGTTACGATCTGGATCGTATTGGGTATTTTCAACTTCTTCGATAGTTGGTACCGTGGCTTTGCGATCAAGTATGGGATTGCGTTCTTATCCCCCAATATGCAGATCCATACAGGGGTTGGCTTCTTCTTGACGATTTTTTTGATTTCGTTGATCGGATTTACCACCCAGTTGTATTTTGGGAAAATGATTTTTGGCCTGATCGACCGGATTTTCTTACAAATCCCCTTCATTTCAAGCATTTATAACGGGCTCAAACAAGTGGGGGAAACCTTGATGGGACGGCAGAGCCGCCTGTTCGAGCGGGTCATCCTGATCCAATATCCCCGCAAGGGTCTTTACTCGTTGGGATTTGCGGTGTCGCGGGATAAAGAACTGATTTCGTCTGTTGTTGGGCAAAATATGGTCTATGTGTTTATTGCCACTACTCCCAACCCTACCTCGGGTATTTTCTTGATCGTTCCCGAGGATGAAATTATCGAGTTGAATGTATCGGTGGAAGATGCCATGAAGATGATTATCTCCAGCGGCATGGTGGCCCCCAAAGTGAAGGGGGATGTTGTCGTGGAAGGGACGATCGGGTCCCTGCCGGTGGCACCACCCCCGCAGTCGTGACGCGGGGAAGCAGAGCAGATCCGATCCATGGCTTGACATGGAGCCATGGATTGTTCATTTCCAGACACGAATAAAAAAAAGGATGAATGATGCGAATGAAACGGCAAATTATCTGTGGCTTCTTTTGTTTAGTTTTTTGTAGTCTTGGCGTATTCGTTTCCGCGGAAGAGCCTGCGCAAGGCCTGCGGGATGGGATGCAAATCCTGGGGCGGTCCATCGGCACCTGTGCCGGAGCGGCGCTAGTGCAGCGGGATGCCGCCTACGCGGACCTGCTGGCGCAAGAATTCAATATGCTCACGCCCGAGAACGATATGAAAATCGCGCGGCTGCAACCCGAAGAAGGCCGCTTTACATTTGACAGCGCGGATCAACTGGTGGCTTTTGCCGAAACGCACGGCATGAAGGTTCGAGGCCATACCCTGGTCTGGCATCTTTTCCTGCCCAAGTGGCTCTCGGATAAGGAATGGGAGAAGGATGAACTGAATCAAGTGATGCGAACCCATATCCTCACCGTGGCGGGGCGGTATAAAGGCAAAATCGATGCCTGGGATGTGCTTAACGAAGCGGTCGAACACGATGGCCGGTTGCGTGAGTCTCTCTGGTACAAAACCCTGGGGCCCGATTACATCGATAATGCCTTCCGCTGGGCCCGCGAAGCCGATCCCCACGCCCTGCTTTTCTATAACGATTTCGATGCGGAGGGGATGAACGCCAAGGCGGATGGCGTGTATGCCCTGGTGAAGGGGATGAAAGAGCGGGGCGTACCCCTGGATGGGGTGGGATTTCAACTCCATGTGGATGCCGAGAATCCGCCCTCCATCGAGGCGATGCGCAAAAACATGCAGCGCCTCGTCGCCCTGGGATTACAAATCCATTTTACCGAAATCGATGTCCGCGTTTCTCTTCCCATGACTCCTGAAAGATTAGAAAAACAAGCAGCCTGCTATGCCGCACTGTTGGAGTTGTGTTTGAGCGAACCCGCCTGTACCGCGTTTGTCACCTGGGGGTTTACAGACCGGTATTCCTGGGTGCCCCGATTCTTTGAAGGCTATGGCGATGCCTTGCTCTTCGATCGGGACAAGAAACCCAAGCCGGCCTATGAGGCGGTGCGGTCCATTTTATTTCCGACGCAGCCCCATGATGGAAATTTTAAGGATTGATTTGTAGGATTGTGATGAATGCAATACCAGATGTGGCAAGAGAAAACTTGGGGGCCTCAATGGTGGAAGAGCAAGCCTGGCTGGATGTGGCGCGTTCCACTCTTGAAAAAGAGGCCCGTGCGATCACCCGAACCGCAGCGGGATTGGGGGACTCCTTTACCCAAGCAGTGCGCTTGATTTTGCGGCATCCCGGAAAAGTCGTGATCAGTGGGATCGGCAAATCGGGGCATATCGGACAAAAATTGGTGGGTACCCTTTGCAGCACGGGTACCCCGGCGGTCTTCTTGCACGCGGCCGAAGCCATTCATGGCGATATCGGCATTTACGCGCCGGGTGACCCTACCATTATGATCTGCAAAAGTGGCAGCACCAGCGAAATGCTGCGGCTGGTACCGATCCTGCGGCAAATCCCTTCCCCCCTCATCGCCATTTTAGGCAATCTGCAATCGCCTTTGGCGGATCAGGCGGATGTGGTCTTGGATGGCTGGGTGGAGCAGGAAGCCGATCCCTTGGGGCTGGTGCCGACCGCTAGCAGCATGGCGGCGCTGGCGATTGGGGACGCGCTCGCCTCGGCCTTGATCTATGCCCGCAAGTTTTCCGCGGACGATTTCGCGCACAATCACCCCGGCGGGCAATTGGGGCGTAACCTGATCCTGCGAGTGGCGGATGTGATGCACCGCGATGACCGGGTGGCCTGGGTGCGTGCCGAAGATTCTTTCCGCGCGGTGGTGATTACCATGACACGCCATCCCCTGGGGGCGGCCTGTGTCGTGGATGGCGACTGCTGTTTGGTCGGCCTGATTACGGACGGCGACATCCGCCGTGCCTTGAACGAGCATGATGATATCCGGCCGTTACGGGCGGGGGATATTTTGACCCACTCTCCCATCACCATTGACCCCCAAGCCACTTTGCGAGAAGCTTTACACGTAATGGAAGACCGCCCCTCCCAGATTGCGGTTCTGCCTGTGATCGATCCACCATCGCGCCGCTGCCTGGGATTGGTGCGGTTGCACGATATTTACCAGCCCCATTTGATTTAAATCGGCTCCATGGAAGGACGAAAAATCATGACTTTCTCTCCCTTGCATTGTACTGTTTCGCCAAAGGTAACGATTGGCGGGCCCCAGTTGGTGCTGATTGCGGGGCCTTGTGTCATCGAGTCCGAAACCCTCGTCTTATCGGTTGCCGAGCAGTTAAAAACCCTGTGCGCGGGTTTGCCGGTCGCTTTTATCTTCAAATCGTCGTTTGATAAAGCCAACCGAACCAGTGCCTCGTCCTACCGCGGGCTGGATTTTGATTCCAGCATGCGGATCCTGCAGCGGGTGCGGGACGAGGTGGGAGTGCCGGTGCTGACCGATGTCCACGAATGCGCCCAGGTTGACGAGGTGGCGGCGGTGGCGGATGTATTGCAAATCCCGGCGTTCTTGTGCCGGCAGACGGATTTGATTCAAGCCTGCGCGAGAACGGGCAAAGCGGTGAATATCAAGAAAGGGCAATTCGCGGCGCCGGAAGATATGCGGCATGCCGTGGAGAAAGTGCGGGGGATGGGCAATCCCCGGGTGTGCCTGACAGAAAGAGGTACGACTTTTGGCTATCACAATCTTGTAGTGGATATGCGCTCGCTGGTAATTATGCGGCACTATGCGCCGGTGATTTTCGACGCCACCCACAGCGTGCAGCAGCCGGGAGGGCGGGGCGAGACCTCGGGCGGGCAGCGCGAATTCGCAGCGCCGCTGGCGCGGGCGGCCGCGGCGGTGGGCGTGGCGGGATTCTTTGTCGAAACCCATCCCCACCCCGAGGCGGCCTTGAGCGACGGCCCCAATATGATTCCCTTGACCGCAATGCCCGCGTTTATTGACCAATTGATCCAAATTCATGAACTTGGTTTAAAGGAGTGAACGGATGAACCCAATCATCGCTGAAAAATTGAAGAAAATCCAGTTGTTGGCCCTCGATGTGGATGGGGTGTTGACCGATGGGGGCATTTATATCGATGAAGAGGGTCATCAGGTGCGCCGCTTCAACATGCAGGATGGGTATGGATTGCGCTTGATTCAGGATCAGGGCATCAAGGTGGCGATTGTGACCAAGGCCACCAGTATCGCGGTGCGGCACCGGGCCGATATGCTGGGCATCAAGGAAGTCCATCTGGGCACGGATGACAAACTGGCGGAGATGAAAATTATCTGCGAAAAAACCAGATTGACTTTAGACCAAGTGGCGTTCATGGGAGATGATCTGATCGATGTGGAACTGCTGAGCGCGGTCGGCTTCCCCGCCGCACCGAGCAACGCGGTGCCCCAAGTCCGCAATCATGTTGTCTATGTAACTCAAGCCAAGGGCGGGGATGGTGCGGTCCGCGAACTCTGTGATCTGTTGCTGGCGGCAAACCAGGCAGAATAGGAAACGGGATATTGAGAGAAAAAAAGGCCTGGGATATCCCAGGCCTTTTGTCGTATCGGAGGGCTGTTCAATACAGCGTCCAGTCGCTCAGGTTGGAGTTCGGATTGTACGTGGTCTCATAGAGGAAGACAGCCCCATAGGAAAAGTCGTCCTGGTAGAAGGGATGC
Source organism: bacterium (assembly GCA_034002445.1). Lineage (GTDB taxonomy): Bacteria > Hinthialibacterota > Hinthialibacteria > Hinthialibacterales > Hinthialibacteraceae > JAVFAP01. Next base: position 16,363 of record JAVFAP010000016.1, read on the forward strand.
CC